>JAYVHR010000268.1:0-5234 GCA_043771075.1 Bacteriovoracaceae bacterium | reverse complement strand
ATGTCTACTATTCAAATTTCTATCGATGACCGTTTTCCAGCTGAGAAAGCGATCAAGAAATTCAAGAGACTTTGCGATTCTTACGGAATCGTGAAGGAGTACCGTGCACGTCAAGAGTACAAAAAACCTTCTGTAAAACAGAAAGAAAAACTCGAGAACGCTGAAAAGCGCCGTCACAAGACGGACTCCCGCTCAAAACGGACTTCGAAATACTAAATCGAATGGGGCCCTCGCAAGAGGGCCTTTTTTTTTCTAAAAATAATAACGAAGTAGCGAGTTCCAGCGATTGTGGATGGTGTTGAGATAAGGCGCCATGCCTTCAGGTGTTTTCTTATTTCTCTTCGTGAGATTCATATTGAGAAGATTCAGAGTGAAGTTAAGTGAGCTCACGTTACGGTTCAGGAACTCGTAGTTGTGGCGCTTGTTGATGTTAAGTTCGATCGGGTGAACGAAGTTAAAATAGAAGTGGCGAAAGTCTTCTTTGTAATGATAGGGAATGAATTCTACGACAGCGAGTGATAGAAGAGTCGAGAGTTCATCGAGCTCAAGCAGCAGGGGATAAGTTTCTTTCTTTTCTGAGATTCGCGCCTTGATGAAAAAAGATTTGTTATCAAAAATTCCTTTCACCATTTCAAGTTTCGCTTCAAATTCTCCCAGTACACGAAGGCCACCAAGATTTCCGAGATAAGGAGAGGAAGACATGCGCATCGTTGCCCGCGCTTTCATCGCCCTGATCGAAAGTGAATTCAGTTTTTCCTGAATCTGGCGGATGTCCGGAAAGCATTGGTCATTGAGTACCCGGGGGCAGTGAGATTTGAGGTTTTCTTTATTCTCGTAGATCCCGTTCACTTCTTCCACCAGCGGAATCAGCTCGCGGGGATAATCCGGAAAAAGAGAAATCATCTGATAAAAATCGTTGATAATTCCTGAGAGAACAGGTCTCACATTCCCACGGAATGCTTCCTGCGAAAGACTGCGTTGAGCTTCAACCCGGGAGGCCAACATAAGACAAATAACAAACAAAAATTTCATCTACCTGATTATGCCATAAAAGTGACTCTCATGGTAATTCGGAGATTGTTACCTTGTGATAAAAATTCACATGGAAACGAACCTCGTACATCTTCACTCTTTTCTCCCGGTTTTTCCCAGCTGCCATCTCTCCCAGAATCAAATTCTGGACTGGACGATGAAAGCGCATCAAAAATCGCTTGAGCTTTTAGGGGCCCATGATCTTGAGAAGCTCCAGTCGCTACGGCGATACTTCCTGGGCGATGAGCAGATAAAATCACGCTGGTATGAATGCGATGATATCGATGAAAACTGGGAAAATCATTCTATCTATTCCATCACGGAGGAAACTCCTCACGGAAAAGATATCTCCGCCAGAAATAATTTTTTTGATGAGAGAGCGAAAAAAATCTTTTCCGAGATTTATGAACAGGTCAGTGTTCCGGATCACCTGATCCATGTCACTTGCACCGGTTATATTTCACCCAGTCCTGTTCAGAAATATTTTGCGCAGAGAGATCAGCGTCCGGAAATCACTCATGCGTATCACATGGGTTGCTATGCCTCCATCCCTGCGGTGAGGCTCGGTGAGGCACTGGTGAAAGGCCGCTCCCTTGAAGTCGATATCGTTCACACAGAAATGTGTAGTCTTCATATGGATCCGGAACTGGTGAGTCCCGAACAGATGGTAGTGCAGAGTCTTTTTGCTGACGGACATATTAAATATCGTCTTTCACCAGGGCCTGTTGGAAAATCCCTGAAGATTCTTTCGACACTGGAAGTACTTGTGCCGGACTCAGCTAATGACATGACGTGGGTCCCGGGGCCTCATGGGATGAAGATGACTCTCTCGCGGGAAGTACCGATGAAAATTGCCGGCGAACTCACACCATTTCTCACGCGGCTTTCACTGAGTGCGGGATATGAGCTTCCTTCTCTTCTGAAGAAGGCGATCTTTGCCATTCATCCTGGTGGACCGAAAATTGTTTCCGGCATTCAGATGCTCCTGGGACTTTCAGATGAGCAGGTGAAATCGAGCAGGAAAGTTCTTTATGAAAGAGGAAACATGTCTTCGGCCACTCTTCCGCATGTGTGGGCGGATATTCTTGAAGATAATCCGGAGAAGGGGACACCGGTAGTGGCGATGGCATTTGGTCCCGGGCTCACGATCATTGGTTGCATCTTTGAGGTTGCCTGATGCTTTATCTTCCATTTTTTCTGCAGGGATTAGTTATGGTGGTGGATGAGTTTTTTATTCACGAAAAGCGTGGTCTTCCCTCATGGGAAAGATACGGTCACCCTCTGGATTCACTGACCGTCCTGACAGCTTTTCTTTTCCTCCTGAATTTTCCGTGGTCGCCTGAAAATCAGAATGTTTATCTCGGCATTTGCATATTTTCCTGTCTCTTCATCACCAAAGATGAATTCATTCATCAGGAGAAGAGCAGCGCCCTCGAACACTGGCTTCACTCACTTCTCTTTCTGCTTCATCCGGTAAGCTTCGGGTGCGCTTTTATCCTCTGGAAAGATGATCCCGGGAATCCCTTCTTGCGGATTCAATCTTTCGTGGTTTTCGCTTTCATGCTTTATCAAATTATCCGCTGGAGTTCTCTATGGCCGAAATTAACAACACGATCTACGAAACACTTGGCGAAAGATGGTACGAGGCCTGGGATGATCCCGTCGCCCTCCTCCGGGCAGAAAGCAGGATCAAGCATCCGTGGATCTTAAAAAAAATCCGGGATCATTTTGCAGAGGCAAAAGTGGAAATCCTTGACGTTGGTTGCGGGGCCGGATTTCTCGCAAACGAATTTGCGCTTGAAGGATATCCCATGACCGGAGTGGATCTCTCACCGGAAAGTCTCAAAGTAGCTCACATCTACGACCAAACAAAAACTGTAAAATATCTTGAAGCGGATGCGCTCAAGCTTCCATTCCCGGACAAAAGTTTTGATGTCGTGACCTGTCTGGATTTTCTGGAGCACGTAAAAGATCCTGAAAGATACATAGAAGAGATTTCACGCGTACTGAGGCCCGGAGGAATTTTCTTTTTCCATACCTTCAACCGTAATCCTCTCTCGTGGCTTTTCGTGATCAAGTTCGTCGAATGGCTGGTGAAAAATACGCCTAAGCACATGCATGTGATCGAGCTCTTTATTAAACCTTCAGAGCTCGCCGGTTTCTGCCGCAATTCTGGGATGGAGGTAGGTGCGATGACCGGGATTCGACCGGTTCTTTCCTCAATACCTCTTAAGAGTCTCTTTTCCGGGGTGGTTCCCCGGTCTTTTAAGTTCGAATTGACCGACTCTCTTCTTCTCTCCTACCTGGGGTATGCCCGGAAAACCCTGTAAAAAACTCCCTCAATGCATTATGTCATTGGGTGAAATCTCTTTTTCTGTTAAATCTCCGCCGGAAAACTATAACCTTCAAGGAGAAGACATGAAAAAGCTACTTTCAATTGTACTCGCCCTCACGTTCTCACTAAACGTATTCGCCGGTGCTGCTACTGCTGAACTCGAGAAATCACTCGATAACTATCAGTACGCTCTGACTGTTGAATGGGATCAGAAAGACCAGAAGTTCTACGATGCTAAAACTGCTGCTTTCTTCAAAGAACTCGGTTCACTCATCCAGGAAAAAGGTCTTAAGCAGGAAGAAATCATCGCTCTCGCTGAGAAGAAAATCGCTAACAAACAGACAGTTGAAGCTCTTAAGCTGAAACTCACTCTTCTTGGGAACGTTAAGACTCAGTCTGAACTCGCTGCTGTTCTTAAAGATGTTTCTAAAGATATGTACTCAAAAGGTGCTTCTTGGAACGGAGATGCAGTTATGACAACTGGTCTGATCGTTCTCGTGGTGGCCGTTGTTGGATACGCTATCTGGTTCGCTGCTACTCATAAATGTGTTGAGTACTCTGAGCGTTGGGAGTGTGACACTCGCACTGATTGCGGTACTGATTACTACGGCTCAGTTTGTTACTCAGACACTACTTGTGGTTGGAATGACTACTGTACACGTTACGAGAAAAACTAATCACTTTAAGATTTGTTTAGATAAGGGCCACCAATCGGTGGCCTTTTTTTATGGGCCGGATCGTATAAATATTACAAATCTCTAGGCCAACTCAATTCTCCTTCAGGTACTCGTAACCCGTTCACATATTTAACCGGTTTTGCTAGAAACCACATACTTTTTCACCCAAGGAGAAAAGAATGAAATTCATGTCTATGATTCTCGCGCTTACGCTTTCTATGAACGTATTCGCAGGTTCAGTTGTTGAGCTCGAGAAGAGCCTCAATGATTACCATTATGCACTCACTGTTGAATGGGATCAGAAAGATGCAGCTTTTTACGAAGCTAAATCTCAGGAGTTCTTCGCCAAGATGACTAAACTCATCAAGGAAGAAGGTCTTTCTCAAGCTGAAGTTCTGAAACTTGCTGAATCAAAAATGGACAAGCAAGCTATTGCAGCTCTCAAGCTGAAATTCAGCCTTCTCTCTAAAGGTTCTTCTGCTGAAGAACTCGCTCAGGCCATCAAAGACTCTTCTAAGAATCTTTATGCTCAGGGCGCATCATGGAATGGCGAAGTCATCATTCCGGTTGCTGTTGGTCTCGTTGTTGCCGGTCTTATCGGTTACGCAATCTGGTGGTCAGCGACTCACGAGTGCGTAGCTTACGAAGAGCAGTACGTATGTAACACATACAATAACTGTAATTCTTACGGCGGCGGATATAACGATCCATACTACGGTGGTGGATACTACGGCGGTTCTTGCTACGGTACTGGTTACACTACTTGTGGTTACCAGGACGTTTGTACTGAGTACGCTAAGAAGTAATTTTCTTATCTCGAAAGGCCGCGAAAGCGGCCTTTCCTGTTTAAATCGGTGTCACTCTGACACTTTCCAGTTTCCTTCTGACACCGAAATCTCAAATAAATCTCACACTTAAAAATCTCACTTTCTTTCTTACTCCTTACATTGATATGTAGCTAGAGCCACATACAAATCTCTGGGAGGAGACACGCATATGAAAAAACTTTTTAGTTTATTACTCGTCCTTTGTTTCTCAGCAAACGTTTTTGCCGGATCAACTGCCGGGCTTGAGCGCGCGATGGATGAATATCAATTCGCTCTCACTGTAGAGTGGGATCAGAAAGACCAGAAAGTTTATCAGGCGAAGACCGATGCTTTCTTTGCTGAGATGGCAAAGCTGATCGCTCA
>JAYVHR010000267.1:0-6621 GCA_043771075.1 Bacteriovoracaceae bacterium | reverse complement strand
ATGGCCTCGATGTCCTCGCCACTCTCTGGACCAATGTCTGCGAAGCGAGCGGAGTCGACATGAGACTCTCTCCGATAAGTGCAGCTTCTATTGATCCCGTAGGATGTGTGGCACTCGTCAATGAGTTCTGGACACCAGCCCTTGAAATTACCAAAGAAAGACTGCTCTCCAGTTGTCCGCGCCATGGACAGGAGCAAGGAAATATTGTGGGTGAGTGGGATCTCAATCGTCAAAGAAACGGAGAGGAACTTTTCAACTCCCGCTGTCTCATGTGCCATGGCTCTCAGATCAATGCGAGCGTTGAGAAACGCTTTACCATTCAGGTTGGTCCGTCAGATTTCCTCGGCGGCGATACCTTCAGAATCCGCGACATGCTTCCGGCCTTCAATCTCGAAGAAAATGACGAGCGTACAATCAGAAGAATGCAGTCTGCAATCTCCGCCGGTACTATGCCAAGAGGATCTGTCTTCTCGCCAGATGAAAGAACAATGGTAAGAGAATTTCTGGATCGCAAGCTGGTTGATCACGGTGATGATTATACTGAGCAATGGGAACCAAGAATTCGCCGTTACTCACCCGTGCATCTTGCTAAAGAATTGGAGTCGCGGCTCGCAAGCATTCCAGAAACTGCCACGGCTGCAAGAGAGAAGATTACCCGTGAGGTAAACTGTAAGTTCGGAAACATTAATTGCGAAGCATACATTGTGGAGTATGAAGCGAATCTTCCACCCGTGAACAAGTTGAACAATGTCATGCGAATGAAATGTCGAGTGATGGTCGGAGGAATTACCCCTCAGGTCTGTCACGAATGGTATCTGGAACACTCGAATGAAGGTTATGATAGCGAAGACGACGAGTAAAAAAAAAGCCCCTCTTTCGAGGGGCCTTTTTTGTATTACTTAACTTTCCAGTAGTACTCGATCACGAGGCGTTTTTCGAACGCGAACGGGATGTCTTCAGCGAGTGGCTTCGCAACCATTTTCGCTTTTTCTTTCTCAGCAACTGCTTCCTTAGTAATGAACGCAGGAACCGCAGAAATTCTTGGACGCTGTTTGGCCTGGAGGTAGTTACCAGACTTAGCACCAGTGTCTGTGATTTCAATGACGTCGTTTGGCGATACTTTAAAGCCAGGAACGTTAACAGTTTTGCCGTTAACTTTAATGTGCTTGTGAGAAACCATCTGACGGGCAGCTGGGATTGAAGGCGCCCAGTTACAACGGAAAACCACGTTATCAAGACGTGATTCAAGATTGATGATCATGACATCAACCCATGATTGAGTCTTAATCTTCTTAGCGTTCTTTACGTAGTTACGGAGTTGAGCCTCACGCAGACCATAGTTGAACATCACCTTTTGTTTCTCAATCAAACGGACGGTGTAATCCGAGAGTTTCTTACGGGCCATACCGTGTTGACCTGGACCATAAGGTTTTCTTTCGAGTGCGCCGGCCTTGCCGAGTCCCGGAAGTTCAACACCGAGTCGGCGTTGAATTTTGAAGCGCGAACGCCCCATGCTGATTTTTGACATGAATTCTCCTTCAAGTCGTTAGCAGGAAACATTAATAAAATAAACTTCTCCCAGGGAGCCTGCATCCTCGCAAAAGAAAAAGTGTGAACAAGTTATAGGGGAGCGTCGTCAGCTTGGCAAGCAAAGTCAGCTATTTAATGCCGAGCGCCTTAATCGGGAGTCAGGCATCTTTAAAAAGCGTTTAATTTCTGCCATAATGGGGGTGCCTGAAAGGCAAAGGAAAGTATGATTAAATTTCTCCCCCTGGTCTTAGTTCTTATCGCTGTGGTGTTTGGCGTTTCGTATGTTCACGAAAGTGACGTTACGAGTGAGGTAAATGATGAAGTCCAGAGCAGCCTTGCCGCTCCGGAACATAAATCTGAGATTCCTTTTTAAGTTAAACTTATTTGATGCGGCAGTTGATTTCAACAGTTTCTTCAACTGCCTCTTCCGTGTTTCGTGCCTCAGAAAGACCCACGTCTGAATAAACAAGTTTCCCTGTCACAGATTGTTTCTTCCCCTCAATTACCTGCTCGAGCTCATATAACGGAATCGTGATTTCGTAGCTGTTATCGCATTCGTTTGAAATCCCCATGCTCATGACTCCGTCACGGAGTTCATAACCCATGAAACCGCCATCATCGATCGTAGCGTTCGGATGAAGCGTATTGAGGTTAATGAGTGAGAATGAGCGAACAACTTCCGACGTTGCTTTCGAGGTACAAATAATTGTGTCCGGCATGCGTGTTTCCGCGACTGCAGATGTGGAAATAACGAGAAGTGCGATGAGGTATTTCATGTTGAGTCCTTTGTTTGGACTTCTTTACCATGAACTCAGAATAAGACTATTTACCCTGTAACTTTGGCATGAGGTTCGCCATTTCGATCGCTGCCATTCCCGAATCCCAGCCCTTGTTTCCGGCCTTCGTTCCGGCGCGCTCGATTGCCTGCTCAATTGTATCGGTCGTGAGAACGCCGAAAATCACAGGAACACCCGTTTTCAGACCAGCGTGAGAGATACCCTTGGCAGTCTCGTTGCAGACGTAATCATAGTGTGAAGTAGATCCACGGATAACGGCACCAAGGCAGATAACCGCATCGTATCTTTTTGATTCAGCGAGAGTGAGCGCCGCCAGGGGAAGTTCAAACGCACCCGGAACCCATACTTCGTCGATCGCCGAAGGATTAATATCGTGTCTTGTGAGAGCGTCGATCGCTCCACCAAGAAGTTTTGACGTAATAAACTCATTAAAACGGGCCGTCACAATTGCGACTTTAAGTTTTGATGCTGAAAGATTGCCTTCGATTTTCATAAACTGCTCCGTCTACTGCTGAGTGAAGTTCTGGGTAAGTAAGTGCCCCAGCTTCATTTTTTTTGTAAAGAGGTACTGCGCATTCTTATGATGAGCATCCATTTCAAGCGGGTAACGTTCGATATTCTTGATATTGAGTTTTGTGAGCCCGTCGATCTTCTGCGGGTTATTCGTCATGAGGCGAAGTGAATTCACTTTAAAGTAATTGAGGATCTGAGCGGCCATCGTGTAATCGCGAAGGTCCACGGGGAATCCAAGATGGAGATTTGCTTCCGCAGTATCCATGCCCTTATCCTGAAGCTGATAGGCCTTCACTTTATTGAAGAGACCAATGCCTCTTCCTTCTTGCCGAAGATAGATAACCATGCCGTTTCCAGACTCTTCGATGAGTTTCATGGAGCGATCGAGCTGGTCACCGCAATCACAGCGAAGGGAACTGAAAATATCGCCGGTAAAACACTCAGAATGCACCCGCACGAGAGGAGAGGAGTCGAGCTCACCTTTCACCATCGCGATATGTTCCTGCTTCAGGATGTCTGATCGGAAGATATACATCTGAAATTCGCCGTTCTTTGTCGGAAGGGGAACTGCTTCAACGTGAGAAATTAAATTCTCGTGAATGCGGCGGTACTGGATAAGATCCGCAATCGAAATCATTTTGAGATTATGTTTTGTCGCGATCTCGCAAAGCTCTGGCATGCGTGACATGGTTCCGTCTGGATTCATGATCTCGCAGATCACTCCGACGGCAGCAAAACCAGAAAGGCGTGAGAGATCTACTGAGGCTTCCGTGTGGCCAGGACGTTCGAGAACGCCGCCGTCTTTAGCGATCAGGGGAAAGATATGTCCCGGACGGACAAAATCATTTGCCACTGTCTGGGGATCTGTCATGAGCTTGATTGAGTAAGAGCGGTCAGAGGAAGAAATCCCGGTTGAGATTTTTTCTCTCGCATCGATTGTCACAGTGAAAGCTGTTCCAAGGGATGCTGTATTGGTCTGAACCTGTAACGGTAGATCTAATTTTTTGGCGATGGCAGTTGAAACGGGTGTGCAGATAAGTCCGCGTCCGATGGTGGCCATGAAGTTAATCGCTTCCGGAGTCACCATGTCGGCCGCCATGACGAAGTCGCCTTCGTTTTCGCGGTCCTCATCATCGACGACAATAATCATCTTACCCGCGCGGAGATCCGCGAGTGCGTCTTCAATAGAATCTAAGGGACGGAGTTCAGTCTTCATATTTTGCATCAAAAAAGTTTTTGGCCCATTCTTCTTTCTTCGTTTTCTCTTGATCAAAGCGAAGGAAGTTCTCGATATATTTGGCGATAATATCTACCTCGATATTAAGGAAGTCTCCAATCTTTTTGGCCCCGAGTGTAGTTCTTTCCAGGGTGTGTGGAATAATGGCCACCGTAAGGTGGCCCGCTTCCAGCCCAGCTATGGTTAAACTGATGCCGTCGAGGGTTATTGATCCCTCCAGAATCATGTATTTCCGGAGATTTGCCGGGAATTCAACACTAATTTCCCAGTTTGCTCCCTTCTTCTCAATGTTCTTTATTTTGCCGAGAGCATTCACATGTCCCTGGACCATATGGCCCCCGAGACGATCTCCTGCCCTCATCGCAAGCTCGAGATTCACTTTATCACCCTGCCGGAGATGTCCGAGAGACGTTTTCTCAAGGGTCATGTGGATCGCCTGAACGCGGAATGTGTTCCCGGAAATTTTTGTCGCCGTTAAGCACACACCGTTTGTTGCCACTGAATCATCGACTGCGATTTCTTTAATCAGGGCCGGAGCTTCAATCAGAAATTCCTTTCCTTCCGTATTCGTAGTGATGGATTTAATCGTTCCCGTTTCCTGAATAAGTCCTGTGAACATTAGCTGATCCTCCCGGTGAGTAGGATATCTTCGCCGAACATTCCTGATCTGAGATTGGTGAGCTTTGGTCTTTGGGAGAGTGAAGTGAGCCCGAGGTTTCCGATACTGGAATTTCCTTCGCCCAGAAAACTTGGATTCATGAATAAGCTCACGCGTTGGATGAGATTTTCCTTCATCATTTCTCCTGCGAGGCAGGGTCCACCTTCGAGAAATATATTCACAATCTTTCTTGCATAGAGATTTTCTAAAGCGTCCCGAAGGGACTGTATTCTTACGATCTGATTCGAAGGGAGATCTACGGAACAAGCACCCTTGGTGAACACGAGTGTTTTCTCTTTGAGCTCATCAGTAAAAAGTAATTTATCAGATGGTAAATTTCCCGAGCTGGTAAAAACAATCCTCCACGGCTGCTCTCCGTGAAAGTCTTCCATACGAACATTCAGTTTCGGATTATCCGCGCGAAGAGTGCCGGCACCAATCATGACGGCTGAATGTTCGGCCCGCATGTGATGAACTTGTTCGCGTGCTTTCTCGCCGGTAATCCAGCGGGATT
Source organism: Bacteriovoracaceae bacterium (assembly GCA_043771075.1). Taxonomy (GTDB): domain Bacteria; phylum Bdellovibrionota; class Bacteriovoracia; order Bacteriovoracales; family Bacteriovoracaceae; genus Peredibacter. The sequence goes on along the minus strand of JAYVHR010000267.1, from coordinate 1,372 downwards.
CACCATTGGCCATCGCAATTTTCCCATCGAGAGTGGAGGCCATCTTGAGATGAACGAAGGGAAGGGATTTTCTCTGGTTATAAAAAAAGACTTCGTTCAGTTCTTCGCCGAGATCTTCGTGAATACCGTATTCCACTTCGATTCCGTGCTCACGCAGAAGAGTCATGCCCTTGCCGTTCACAGCTGGATTCGGATCGAGATTACTGATCACGACTTTTTTAATTCCGGCCTCAATTAAGCGCTGGGCGCACGGTGGAGTTTTTTTACTGGTATGGCAGCAAGGTTCAAGGTTCACGTAGATCGTGGCACCCTGAACTGATTCGGTGGCGTTTTTCAGAGCATCAGCTTCGGCGTGATCTTCTCCGGATTTCCGGTGAAAACCTTCAGCGATAATTCTTCCGTCTTTAACGATCACCGCACCTACCAGAGGGTTGGGCCAGGTTGTTCCCAGTCCCTTCTTGGCGAGATCGAATGTACGGAGAATGTATTCGCTCACGCTTCCTCCAGATCCTGGAACATCATCAGAGACGGATCTTTTTTCCATTCTTCCACGTAAAGCTCAAGTGAATAACCGGGTGTCACTCCCATCCATTCTTTGATGGTGGTGTGATTGATATTCATGTTGAGCCATTTCATGATGCATGACTGGCGGAGAGATTTTGCCGTCATCGGAATCTTCAGGTCTTTCCGCATGTCTTCAAAACAAAGCTCAATTCCCCGGGGGGAAAGTCCGCCGGAAAGAATGCGATAAGGGTTGGCATTAAAGAGGAGTTCATCCACTTCCAGATCCTGGTTACGGAGCATTGTCTGAAAGGCCTCTTTGTAGGCAAGGAAATCATTCTTGAAAATGTCGGGAAGGGGAATTGAGTAAGGATCTCTTTTGGGATGATCCACCATCACGCGGAAACCCTGTTTATCTTTCAGGATATTTCCCATGGAGAGCTTGGCCATGTCGGAAACTTTCAAACCGGCGCCGTAGATCAGATGGAAGACAACGATATTTCTCTGGTTAACCAGTTGGGAAATACCTTCGGTAGACGCGACTCTTTTCAAGAGGAGTTGATAGGTTTTTATCACGTCCGGGAAAAGTGTCGGTTGTGGATTATCCAGAACCTTGGGTGAGACCGCCATTTTCTTCAGCGGATTTTCCGGAAAAAGACTCTGCCCCATCAGGAAATCAAAAAATAAGCGGAGGGCCTGAACCCGGCGTCTCACTGAATTGGATGATCCGTATTTATTCCCGAGGTACTGAGAATATTCATTCACCTGAGTCGTTGTGAATGATTTCATTTTCAGATTCTTTTGCTTATCAATCAGGAAATTATTGAAGCAATGAAGATCTGCTTTATAGTTTTTCACAGTGTTGAAGCTC
>JAYVHR010000266.1:0-2038 GCA_043771075.1 Bacteriovoracaceae bacterium | reverse complement strand
TTCATCACCACTTCCCTTCAGGTTCTGGGCAAATTTCGGATCAATTTTTCCGAAAACGAGAGATGTATTCACACCGGCATTCTCGAAAAGTTCACCGGTAAAAGCACGGGTAATTCCGCCGCCGCCGCTCGCTCCGGCATGATCATTCCTCGACCAACGGTCTTCTATGAGAGTGAGTCCCGGATCAAGGCGCTGCATCTCGGTAGTGATTTTCGCCTGTAGTTCGACCACAGTATTGTGAAAACGATCTTTCATGGTCTCTAAGTAGATATTCATGAGGCATAAGCTACCATGAAATGCCCCTATCGCAAATAATGTTGCAGAGGGAGAATGGCCCGATACAATAAAAGAAACTATAGAAAGGCCCTCCTGATGCTGAAAAAATATCTCCTGAAATCCATCCGTCCCATCGGGGCCACCCTGATTCTTGTGGTCGCCTTTCTTTGCCTGATCAGTGCAGAGTTTTATGGCCAGGTCGATGAAGAAAGCTATCTCAAGAAAGTCCTGAATTACACGATCGCATTTGAGAGCAGCTTCTACGATTACCGGATGAGAAAGGACATTGAGCATCACAAAAAGAGTGAAGAAATAGTGCTCATCGAAATAGATGACTACTCACTCTCGACGCTTGGGCACTGGCCGCTTTCACGAACTGTTTACGCTGACCTTCTCGGGAAGATGAAAACATACGGGGCAAAAGTTGTGACCTTCGATATTCTTTTTCCTGAGAAATCTCCTACTGAGGGACTCGATCAGAAACTCGGGCAGGCCTTCAGAAAATTTCAGGAAGATGGTCGCAGGGCCTTTGTGGGATACACAATTCTTGAAGTCGATGCGCCGGCCGAAGAGAAGCTGAAGGAATTTCCCACTGAGCTCCTGAACGATACGATCAACACGCAACAGGAAGCAGACTTTACGCCTATTGCGATCAGTGAATATAACTATCCCATCCAGGAAGTTGTCGCCTCGGATGTAGGACTAGGATTTATTACCCAGGTATCAGACACCGACGGTATTTTCCGGGATTATCATCTCCTGGCCAACGTTGAGCAGATTTATGTCGGGTCCCTGGGGCTCAATGCTTTTGAGGCCTGGGCAGGGAAAAAACATACGTTCAAAATTCAGAAAGAATCCGAAGGAATCTCGGGGTCACTGGAAATTAACAAACGCCGTCTCGAGATTGACCAGGATGGTAAGACCACTCTCCGTTACTGGGGAGGACCAGATCAATTTCCACACATCTCTCTGGCGAATGTACTGAAGGCCAGTGATACAGACGAAAAAATGAAAGAATTTTTTCAGAACAAACTCGTCTTCATCGGATCAACTGCAAACGGCGCTCACGATCTTCGTCACACACCACTCAGCCCAAACATGCCGGGAGTCCTTGCCCACCTCAATGCGGCCCATATGCTGATTCACGGATATTTCTTTAAGCCGAATAATGACTCACTCCAGTTTTCACTAATCCTTCTTTTCCTGGGAACAATTATTTTTATTCTCGTTCACCGGTTTAACAATCCGCTGTTCGACGCCCTTACGGTGATCGGCCTCATCGCCTCCTCTTTCTACTATGATTATTACTATTTCCTTCCGGAAGGCTATCAGCTCAAGCTTTTCTACTGTTACTTCTGTTTTCTTGCGACCTACTCCTGGAACACTTTCCTGAACTTCTACGAGGCCAACCGCGAGAAGCGCCAGATCAAGGGAACATTCTCACGCTATGTTGCTCCGACCGTTGTGGAGGAAATGCTGAAAGATCCCGACAACATCCAGGTGGGGGGAAGAAAAATGGATATCACCTGTCTATTTTCCGACGTCCGGGACTTTACATCCATTTCGGAAACTCTTTCGGCGCAGGATCTCGCGAACGTCCTGAATGATTATATGAGCCGCATGACGGATATTATTTTTGATACCAAGGGCACTCTGGACAAATATATCGGAGACGCTATTGTCGCAATCTGGGGAGCTCCGCTTCCGATCGGAAACCACGCTCAGCATGCCGTAGAGGCCGCCATCCGTATGGCCGAAGCTA
>JAYVHR010000265.1:0-4455 GCA_043771075.1 Bacteriovoracaceae bacterium | reverse complement strand
GCTCACACGGGCAAATGCAGAGAGCGAGAAGAGGGCAATCAAAATGGCCGAACTATAACGAAACATGAAAACTCCTGTTTCGCGGATTGTATCTTAAGGATGTAAAAGGGAGAGGCATCGAGGTAAAAAAGGGAAATGGTGTCTAAAATTTAGACAGTTAAATGCGACGGATGATCCCAAACCTTTATTTTCTTATCCCATGGATCAGTGAAGGATAGTGAACTCGCAAGGAGTTTCAGACCGGATCTGTTCTTATTACCTTTCCCGTATTTAGGATCACCCATGACAGGGTAGCCGGCAAAGTCCAGATGCCGGCGGATCTGATGGAGTCTGCCGGTTTCAATTTCCACGCGCAGGAGACTTTTACTTTCACTACTATCGATGACTTTGTAGTGAGTAATGGCCTCCTTCCCATCTAATGAAGCAGTGATCGTTTTACTTATGCCGGGGGTGATTGATCCCAGGACAACAGCTTCATAGGTTTTCTTGATTTTGTTTTCCTGGAAAAGAGCGCTTAGCTTTGCCGCTCCCTCAGAAGTGTAGGCAATGATAGTAAGTCCCTCTGTTTCGCGATCCAGGCGATGAACCAGGAATGTCTGCTTTTTCCGGATGATCTCGACGTAACGGAGAAGTGATGTGTGGTCACCCGCCTGAGTTCCCTGGGTGACGACTCCGGCCTGTTTAATCCAAACGCCATAGTGCCTGGTCTCATCGATACATTCGGCTTTTTTCAGAGTTGGTAGGGAGAGAACCTTAGGATCAAAGTAAAAAGTCACAAGGTCCTGAGCTTTCAGGAGAAATGATGGATTTCTTTCCCGGAGAATTTTTCCTTTCCCGCCTTTCTGCAACCAGATGGCACCTTTTACACAGGCATCCAAAATTGTCTCGGGAGTCAGGCGTGAAGTATTTACGAGGAGAGAAGAAAGAGGCCCGGTTTCCCGGGCCGTGACTTTAAAAACTTTCATTAAGAAAAGAGCTGCTGACTGTATTCATTTTCAGTGAGTTCAGTGGATTTGCGACTTGCTTCCATATCCTGCTTCATCAGTTCGCGCAGTGACTGGAGATTTCCAATGAGCTTCGCTTCTTCTGCGGTGAAGATTTTCTGAAGTTCATGAATAGATTCTTTCATCGCATGGTCTTTTTGCGTTGTCTGGAAATTGAACTGGGTCTGCTCAGTCACTTTGGAATCATTCATCATGTTCATCTTGCCAACGAGCACGTCGAGAGTTCCGAGTTTCTTCTCGAGAAGACTAACACTCACATCAAGGCGGGCAAGTTCATCTTTATATCGGATGGCGAGCTTCTGCTGGTTTTCATCAAGGGGTGGAAGTCCTGCGAGAAGTGAGTTGTTCATGGAAACGAGGCGGGCCTTGTTCTCCATGAGTTCGAATTTCAGTTTTTTGTAATCTGCGCGGAGACCGTCGATCTGAGTGACGATTTCCATCACTTCTCGAACACGCTTGGTTCCTTCCTGTCCTTTTTCCTGGATTCTCATGGCTTCTGTACGAAGGTCATCATTCTGCTGAAGAATTCCACGGTTGATCATCGTGAGGGATTCACATTTTTCAAGGACAGTTATGAGAGATGTTTTGAGATCGTTGGCGATCGTCATTTCCTTCCGGATGATTTCTTTTTTCTCATTTTCAACTTTGCTGATTTCATCAATCGCCGTGCGGTAGCCGGCATTCTCAGACTCGATCATCTGAATAGTCCGGAGATACTCGTGCTTTTCCATGGAAATTCGATGATGAAGGTCACGCAGGTCAGTGAAAGTGTCCTCGAGATTATTTGAGCCGAAATCTTTTTCAAGCATGGCAAGTTCATCATCATCCAGGGCATCACTGTTCCAGAGATCAGCAAAGCGGCTGACTACTTCGCGGGAAAGGTTTACTTGTTCTTCAATGGCGTCTTTTACTGAAACCAGAGGATAGAAGAAAACCATCACCCGGTCTTCACGATTGATGTTAATCGGAGTGACATACATTTCAAAAGGCTGGGCCGGAGCGAGTTCATCCTGCTTTATTTTCACCGGATAAATTCCCGCCACTTTGTTGACGAGTGCCTCGTAAACCGGATCGGCTTCGAGATTGAGATAATCACGGAGATAGTCCCAATGAAAGGATTCAGATCTCACTTCTTCCGGCGAAAGATAGAACTGTTCCAGGAAGAGCTGGTTAAACCAAGTAACTTTGAATTGACTATCGAGCATGCAGCCGCCGAAAGGAAGGCCTTCGTGAAGCATGGATCCAAGATTGAGTTTTACTTTGAGTTCATCGAGGAGGCGAATGATATCTTCTCTTGTCGCATCAGAGTAATGATCGACCATGAAGCGCTGGTCGGCGAGAATGCCTTTCTCGATGACACTCTTCACTTCGACTTCTACCTGTTCGCCGATTTTAATTTTCTGCCAGCGGAAAAGGTAAAGCACTCCCATCCATGTTGTCATGAGGAAGCCAACAATCGCGAAGAGGAAGATGATGAGATGTTTTTGTTTCTGAACCGGGACTGAAGAAAGATTCAGCGCCTTCTTATCGAGTTCAGTAACCCAAGCTGACATGGAAAGAGTTGCGGCCGTGATTTCAGCTTTCATATTTCGCGATGAAGAAGAAAGACTCGCAAGAAGTGAGAGTTCATTGTCGATAGAATCAAAACGCGCCTGCAGACCTTTCTTCTCTCCTTCGGAGAGAGCTGAGTTATTCACGAGAGATGTCAGTGCCTTGAGATCACTGCGGAGATAACTCACCTGAACAGAACCCGCGACATTTTTAGAATTGAGATTCGCAAGACGTGACCGCATTTTTTCTGTCATCGCAGAAATCCGGCGGAAACCATTTGAACGGGCAACATCTGCGAGAGTGTTGACCTTAGAGGCCATCACTTTCAGAGCGTCAGACGGGTCCGACATCTCAGAGCCCTTCGTGATGAGCTTATTGAAAGTCCGGATCGCTTTCTGAAGTTCAGAGTTTGGTTTTACTTCGAGAAGAGTTTCAGTCTCTGCCATGCGCGCAGAAACCTCTTTTAATTTCTCGAATGCTTTTTCTGATTGGGCCCAGGAAAGATACTTCGCGATTTTTTCGAAAGTGTCGTCGCCTTTAAAGAAGGTGATGAGTTCTTTTACTTTTACGTTTCTTTCCTGTTCCGTGGATTGATATTGCGACAAGCGAAGTGCGAAAATCGCAGTTCCCAGAGTTGTAAGGATGGCGACGAGAAAGATCCCGTGTATGAGCCATGAGCCTTTAGTGAAGGTTTTTTTCCAATCCATAGAAGCACCCCGTGAGAAAATTCAGTTAGTTAAATTCTCAGACAAAATGACACGGATTGGAAAGACCTAAATAAAATATAAAAGCCCGAGGTTTAGACTCGGGCTTTTTGAATAATAATCTGGAAGTTTATCTTAGCTTGCCAGATCTTCGTGTGAATCGAATTGATTGCGGAGTTTTGCTTTCAGTTTCAGGATCGCCTGAGTATGAAGCTGAGACACGCGCGACTCTGTTACGTCGAGAACCTGGCCGATTTCTTTCAGATTGAGGTCTTCGAAGTAGTAGAGAGAAAGTACGAGACGCTGTTTCTCAGGAAGAGACTTAATCCCGTCCTTGATGATTTCCTGGGCGCGTTTGTAACCAACTGCCGTTGCCGGGTTGGCACCCCGGGAAGTCTCCATGAGCGAAACCATGAGCTTCTTGTCGCCTTTGCTCATAGCTGCTGCATCTTCAATATTGAGAAGAGAAACTGATTTCGATTTATTGATGAGTTCATGGAATTCTTCCATTGAACATGCGAGGTGTTCGCACATCTCTTCGTCTGAGGCCGGACGACCGAGATCTTTTTCGAGCTTGGCATAAGCCTTCTCTACGATTTTGGCCTTCTCACGAACTGAACGAGGTACCCAGTCCTGTGAACGGAGTTCATCGAGGATGGCACCGCGGATACGGAATTCAGCGTAAGTTTTAAATTTGTTATCACGAGTGGGATCGAATTTCTCGATCGCATCCATGAGTCCGATCACACCACATGAGATCATGTCATCGAGTTCGATGTTCGGTGGAAGACGGCTCGCGATCTTCTGAGCGATGTAACGCACGAAGGGAGCGTATTCAAGAATGATTTCATCCTTAACCTTAGGATCAACAGTAGAGCGGTAGTCTTTGAGGTTTTTCAGTTTGGCCGTGAGTGATGACATTTGGTAGCTCTCCTGCTTTTGCCGTTTATTGAACGTCGTGTCCAAAGGCCAAATGACCAGCGCTCGATTGGCGGATCAGTGGCTCACCTGTTTTTTCGGTGAACCCATATAAAAGTTTAACGAAGTTTTTGTGAAACTCATTTTTTCCTTCAGAGAGGAAAAAAGTATCAAACGCCTCGGCAGAAACATCCAGTTTTGGAATACCACCGAGGACCAGCGTGCGTGCTCCAATGTAATTCTCGATTGTTTCCGTCAGGGTCATCACTACTTTCTGG
>JAYVHR010000264.1:0-4480 GCA_043771075.1 Bacteriovoracaceae bacterium | reverse complement strand
AGTACGCTTCTCATTCACGGCTCTAAGAAAGTTACCGGTGAAAAAAATCTCTCACTACCGGACGATCACAGGATTGTGATGATGGCGGCCCTGTTCCTTCGCCACCATTCCGGTGGAACACTCGACAGTATTGAATCAGTTAATAAATCATACCCCGGATTTTTTGAATTAATGAGGTCACCATGAAATGGATTTTCATTCTTCTCTTCAGTATTTCTCTGGCGCATGCGCAGGTAGGAGAAATTCTTTCTATCAAAGGAACACAGGACGCCTGGATTTCCCGAAGCGGGACTAAAGTCGTCCTGACTGAAGGGTCAACGCTTGAAACGGGTGACAGCATTCACACTGAAAATTCCCATGTGACCTTTATCCTTTACCCTAAGATACAGATGAGTCTCGTAAAGGGGACTGAGCTCAATATCACCCGTCACATGATCGAAGAGTCCACTTCTGAGAAATCAACATCCTTGATTGAACTGATCAAGGGTCTTATCCGCGTCCAGGTTACGAGGGATGGTACTGAAGAAGTTGATCATAAGATTGATGCCAGAGGCGTGACCTTTTCTGTGAGAGGAACTGAGTTTGAAGTTTCTTCAACGGAAGACGATGCTGAGCTTGATGTATTTGAAGGTGAAGTGGAAGTTTCCTCTCCTTATGTTCAGACTTTTGTTCCCGAGATCGTAAAGCCGAACCAGGGTTTTCGGTTTGAGCGAAAGGAAAGAAAATTTGCCAGAAGAGCATTGAAGGAAAGAAACCGCGAGGCCCGTTTCATCCGCAAGGAAGAGATGAGACAGCGCTGGAATAATAAGAAAGCCGCTAGGATGGAGAAAAAACAGAATAAACGGGAATTGAAAGAAGATCGGGTGAATAACCGTGAAGAAAGAAAGCGTGAGCGTAAAGAGAGAAAAGGCAGAGGTCGTTAAACCCCTGCCTGGAAAAATTACTCTTCTTCTTCGATTTCATCAGAAGGCGTAGAAGTCGAAGTCCCGCTTCCTGTAGAAGTGTCCATTGTGTCAGATGAGTCAGTGCTGGTTGAGCCAGCGCCTGTTCCCATTGTCGATGATGAATCACCAGGAACTGTAGACTGCTCAGTTCCCATCGGAGCTTTGTCCTCTTCTCTCTGCATATCAGTGGGAGCTACAGTCGTTCCAGATCCTACTCCAGTTCCAGTACCTGAGCCTGATCCCATGCTGGCATCAGAACCCATAGATGTGCCTGAACCCATAGGTGCAGTTGTAGTTGAAGAAGATGTCATTGAGTCGGCCAGGGCCGGTACTGCGAAAGCCGCAACTACCAGCGAAGTCAGGATAAACTTTTTCATAAAACCTCCATTGTTTTAAACCAAGCTATTGCTTGAGAACTAACCCATTCAAGCAGTAACCCTCCCGGCCATGGAACATGAGAAAACCCAAAGATCAAAGCGTTAAGCCTGAGTGGAAAGTCATTGCAGCTCCGCTCATAACATTCCCTTACAATCACTTTCCCTCTCATGAAGATTTTTCTATTATTTCCGTAACCAAAATACAGGAGATCCCATGAAGTTCGTTATCGCAGCAAGCTTACTCGCTATGTCTTTCTCTCTCGCGGCAAATACTAATCCTCAGGAATGCCTCAAAAAGACGAAAGCTCTTGATCGCCGTTATTGCCTCGATTCATATCTCGAAACAATCAGAGACACGCTTGGAACAGAAAGACAGGCGATGGCCAATGGTCTTCCGGAAGCAACTAAGACTGCCAAAGTTACTGCGACTGAAGCGGAAATCGGCGCGAAGAAAGATTATATGAACGCGATCAAGACTGAGATCGAGCTTCAGGAAAAATATCTTGAAGAAGTAAAAGCTGCGAAAGTAGCGACGACTGCTGCTCCAGTACCAAAGAAAGAAAAGAAAAAGAAAAAAGACAAAGGTTTCCGTATTAAGCTTTAATCCGGATAAGGGGCCTTTGGGCCCCTTTCTTTTTTTATGCCCTACTCATGGTCACAACTTATTGAAGAAGAATCAGCGAAGCCCTATTTCAGGGAGCTTCAGTCATTCCTGAAAACCCAAAGAAAGAATCAGGAAGTTTTCCCCCCCGAAAAAGAAGTCTTCTCAGCTTTTGAACTCACTCCCTTTGAAAATGTAAAAGTAGTTGTGCTGGGTCAGGATCCTTATCATGGCGATGGACAAGCACATGGATTATCTTTCTCTGTCAAAAAAGGAATCAAGATTCCACCCTCGCTTGCGAACATCTACAAAGAGCTTCACGCTGACCTCGGAGTTAAGATTCCTGAACATGGGAATCTTGAGAAGTGGGCAAAACAGGGAGTTCTGCTTCTGAACACTGTAATGACAGTGAGAAAAGCAGAAGCGGGAAGCCATCAGGGCAAGGGCTGGGAAATTTTCACAGACCGTGTGATCGAAGTTCTCTCCACTCAAAAATCCGGACTAGTTTTTATTCTGTGGGGAAGTCCTTCTCAGAAGAAGGCTTCCAAAGTAAATCCGGAACACCATCATCTTATTCTTTCACCACATCCATCTCCGCTTTCTTCCTATCGTGGATTTTTTGGATCCAAACCATTCTCTCGGACGAATGAGTTCCTGAAAAATTCCGGTCAGTATCCGATCGAGTGGTCCATATGAAGTGGGGAATTATCGGAACAGGTAAGATTGCCCGAAGATTCGCGAGCGACCTGAGATTTGTCGCCGGTGCGGAATTATTCGGCGTGACCAGCCGTAATCAGGAAAATACTAAAAACTTTGCTGAAGAATTTGGCACAAGAGCTTTCAAAACGAAAGACGAGCTATTGGCTTCAGCAGGAATTGATTGAGAGTCCGCGGATGGCGCTTCAGCAGACTTTAGACGTGATGAAGATTATGGATCAAGTGAGATCCTGTTTTATCTGGAATCCATTGGAAGCCTGATAACAAACTCTGTCCCTTTATCGCTGTCGCTTTCCACGCCTATCGTACCCTTGTGGATATCAACCATTTCTTTCACGACAGCTAATCCCAGTCCCCAGCCAATTTTGTTTTCAGCTGAAGAGGCTCTCTTATACTTCTGAAACAAAGTGGATTGTTCTTCGGCGGGAATTGCTTTTCCAGAATTATGCACTTTCAGAATCGCTTCCTGTCCTTCCTGGTTTGCTGAAAAGATGACTGATGTGTTAGCTTCCCCATATTTGATGGCATTGGTAGCGAGATTTTCAATGACTCTGCGTAGACTATCTTCATTCCAGAAACCGACACATTTTCCTGAGGATTTCACAATGAAGCGGTCATCATTACAAACATTCATTTCGCTCGCAATATCATTTAACAGCCAATCCAGATCACATTCCTTGAATTGAGTCATGTATTCATCAACAGCTTTGATCCTGCTCACGTCCAGAAGGCCCTGAATCATTCTATCGATCCTGTCTGCACTGTGAATGATTCGTGCCAGTCTTTCCTGAGACCATTTCGCGTCGTCAGTTTTTTTGGTCATGAGCTGAGCACTGGCCCTGAGAGTAGAAAGAGGATTCCGGAGATCGTGGGCCAGGGTGTGTGCCATCTGGTCCTGATAATCTCTGAGAGTATCGCTGAATTGAGTGGCGGCATCATTTACTGCCTGTTCAATGGAACAAACAATAACTTCACGTTCAACTGGAGTAAGGGGAGCTTCCGTTTCCATGACATCGCAGATTGTTTGTCTCAGGATATGATATTCAAGGATCATCTGATCCATAGTGTATTCAAAGGCGACAGCTCTTTCACGGCCGTGCCTTTTTCCAATCCGGGTGCTGTCCAATTTATCGGCTGCTTTTCTTGCATGAGTCCGGTCAATTGTTTTTGAAAGTGCATCCGCTAATTGGCTTAAGTAGATAGGAAGTGAATTTCTGAGCGCCAGCGTTTCCTGAAGATTGGCGGCTTTCACTTCATCTAAAGTTCTCTTCTCCCACTCATCCATGATTTTTGAACTAAGCCTTTCAAGCCTTTCGGCTGTCAGATTTTTCATAACAAATTTCCTTGAGCTACTTTAAGAAGTTTCATTAAAAAGTGTGGTGGGACTAACAGGACTTGAACCTGTAGCCACCCGGTTATGAGCCGGGAGCTCTAACCAATTGAGCTATAATCCCACGAAGAAGAACTCAATTTACTATTTTTTCTGCCTTCCTGCCAAGGAAGATTACTCCTAAAGCATACTTAACCACTTGAAAGTACTCGTGTCAAAAGCTTCGTCACAAACATATATCCTGTAATCTTTTCCTAAATCCGTTCCTGACTCCGGAATTGGATAGTCTCATAGGACTCATCCCCCAGGAGCCCGCGATGCTTTCCAAAATCTTTTTACCAGCTGTCCTTCTAGTAATGACTGCTGAATCTTTTGCGGCTTCAAGAATAAAATGCCCGCAGGCCTCAAGCGAAGTTCCGGCAGGGAAGACTATCGCGGAATATCAAAGTTTTTTTACTCAAAATAAAATCGTGGCGAAAACAAATCTTTCAGTTGGTTTCGTTGAGCAGTT
>JAYVHR010000263.1:0-6119 GCA_043771075.1 Bacteriovoracaceae bacterium | reverse complement strand
ATGATTCCCCCGTTTTCTGATCTCAGATTTGTGATTGAATTACTGGAAGTGAGAACGCGCGATTAATTTTTGAGTTTTGCCTCAATCGCATCAATGAGAGCGAACCAGGCAGCATCATCATTTACGATGACTTGAGTTTCTTTCCCCCACGCTTCACCATTAAGGACATTCTGGACGCCCTGATTACAATTGAAGTCAGCAGCTTCTGTGTATTTCGAGAAGCTCGTTGACCAGCATCCCGGATTGTAGCGCGGATAAAGTTCGCGCATGATTCCATCAAGATCGCTCAGAGTATAGGTTGGCAGACTTTCGCGAAGATAAGGTGTCATGAAAACCGGAAATTCTTCGATCACGATTTCTTTAATAAGTGGAAGGCCCGGAATTTGTTCTTCGTAGAGATCAACGACCCCCGATTCGCGGGTAATAATTGTGTAACCACGTGCCGGATATTTTCTGGCCGGGTAGCAATAATTCTTGAAGATCACGATGTCATCAGAAACAAAAAGACAACTTTGAATGGAATTGAACCCGAAGAGCATGCCTCTTTCTTTGTATGTGAATTCCGCTTTTTGAATGCGATCAAAAAGTTCACCAAAAGGACGGGCATCGTAGACCTGCGCTTGAGTTAGAGAAACGACAAAGAACGAGAGTGCGATGATTAGTTTTTTCATCCTTTGAGCGTAAGGATTTTTTTCCATTCCGTTAAGGCACGCGCGTCACTCCTGAAAAATTTCTTACCGAACATTACCCCGCAATTCCCTGAACACTGCTTGCTCGTGGAGGGCATGGGGGCAGGCGATCAAATTGTGGACGTAAAAGGAGAAGTCCAAAGGTGTCTCCCATCGATTGCGGGAGAAAGTCACGTCCAGAACTCCGGTCCACATGAATTTCAAGTACCGGATGAATGTGCGGAATTCTTTAGCGGAAACCAGAAACGCCATTCATTATGTCCTCTTTAATCAGCAAAAACATGAAAGGGGCATATATTCACGCATCGATGAGTACAGCTCAGTTCTTTGTATCGAAGGAGGACTGGAGTTGGTGAGAAGTTTTGCGAAAAGAAACAGGATGACGATTACTATCGGAAAGATTTCCTGGAAACCGGATCTACCGCAGTCGTGGCTGGCAAAAAATGGAATAAAAAAAGGGGAGCCTAAGCTCCCCTTTTAAAAACTAAATTATTCTTTCCATGGATTAAAGGCAGATTCGAGACCTTTCATGTGCGGCTTGAGTTCCGGCATGTGACGGGAAATAACCTGGGCCATGAGGGATTTTTCATCCACCCACTGAATACCGGCCTTGGTGTAGTAATCAGAATTGTATCTGTCGGTGTAATACGGATCGGCCATCAGACGGCGTGATGCCATCAGAATGAAGATGTGGAACATAGTTTCCCCGAAACCGAAATTCGCCGGACGAACTTCTTCAGCGAGTGTACCTACGAGAAGATCCACCATCTCGACGTTATCATTTCCTTCTTCATCTTTTCCGTAAACTTTATTGAACTTGGCGATGATTTCTTTCTGCTTATCCGTTTTCACCACGCCATCCATGAAGAAGTCTGCGTACTTCTGGATTGGTCTCATGTTGAGAGCGCGGCGGAATTGGTTATAACGTGGAACACCTCTTTCGCGGTCTCTTACGATATCGATCATCCCGAGATCCATTGTTCCGTGACCAGGGATTTTGAGTTCCTGCATGAACTTAGGAAAGTTACCAAGAACGAGCTGACCCGGATGCTGCGTACCGAATGAGTAGAAAAGATCTTTCAGGTCATAGTTCGACATCATGTCATAAGACTTTTCATTTCTTGTAGCTTCCATCGGAACAGCAACAGCTTTCTTGTCAGAGTAGCGCTTGATATTCAGCTCTTCCGGAAGAAGAGAGTGGAGACGATACACAGAGGTGAATTCTTCTGTGATTGTATAGGGAACACCGTAATCATTTCTCTTATCACCAACGATACCGCCAAGAGTGTAGCCGGCGTTAAGACCGAAGTCTGCGCGGCTGAACATCGGGAAATATTTCAGGATGCGTGACCATGTCTGTGGATGAGCGAGACCATACCAGTTTGTGAACATGGCCTTCTTGAGAACCTTGTTAGCGAGAATTGCCGGAGTCCATTCCACGGTATGAATTTTTGCCATGACTGCAGCGTTGATAAGACGGGCGGTCTGGAAAACTTCTTCATCGACTTCTTTCTCAGTGAGGAGCTTCAGGTGTTTACCGCTTCTCCACTGGTACTTCTGCGTCTTGGCATCGAACTTCACGTACTTCGTGTAAAGCATGTCAGCGATCGCGTTGTGCTCTTTCACGAAAAGGTGATGGAGCATAGAGAGACCAACCCAGAAGTTGTCACGGAAACCTGTGACTTCGTAACCCTGGTTCTGCTTGTTGTATGCTACGTTAAGCTGGCCTTTAGGGAGGAGCTCTCTGCCGTTGACGATAACAGTGGCGAGTTTACCTTTCGCGAATGAGCGAACCTGATTCTGTTCAATCTGATTCGATCCATAAATCTGAGAGCCATCCCACCAGTGAGTGACCTGGTTATTGGAAACTTTACCGAACTCTTTTTTAAATTCTTTATCGTCAACAGTGGTTGTTCTTTCTACAACTTCTGAAGTTCCCTGAACTGAGTGCGGGTTCTTCTCAACGTTCTTACCGTGAGTAAGCCAGTCGTGGTTCATGAACTGAATCCAGCTTGCAGCAAGCATGTTCAGGAATGGCACCGGCTGGAATTCCTGACGTGTGAAGAATTCCTGTGAAACACCTTTAGGATTCGGTGTCATGAGTTTTTCAGCAGCATCCTGGTCGATGAACTCAGGGGGAACGTTACGGCCGAAAGCGGTATTGGCCGCACCCACGTAAGGAGTGGCAGGAATGTAACATGTCCCATCCGCCGTTCTGAATTTGGGCTCTTTAGGACATTCAATTTTCGCGTATCCGGAATAATCAATGTGAGCATCATGAAGGTTTTTTTCGAGGAGTTCTTCGCGGATGTGTTTCAGGACGAGAAGTCCTCCGACAGTTCCTTTCCTGGACCATGTCGTCCACGGTGTTTCCTTATCCTGAGAAGTAGGGACGCGGTTGGAGTTCACAACGGCCTTCTTGGCGATTGTTTTTTCCGTGTTACGCGCGCAGGACAGGAGGGCCAGCGATACCACCATGAGTGGAATAATTTTATTTTTCATGTAAACTCCTTTTACACTTAAGATTTTATATCAGATTAAAAAAAAAGGTCTAAAGGGGAGCAAATCTTATGAATGAAGTCGCACTCATTTCTCAGTACTCCACTTCACACCAGAACGAAAAAAATCAAGTAATCCATCTCTTCTGCGTTCCCGTCATTTTCTTCAATGTGGTTGCGCTGATTTATGCTTTTGTCCCTGCATGGGTCATGGGGGCAATTGTTGTTTCGAATCTCATTTTCTATTTCAGATCAATGCGCTCGTATTTACCCCACATGATCGTATTATACGGCGTCGTCCTTGGCATCTGCGCCATATTTGCCGGGTATAAGTACTTCGTCCCGGTGAACATTGCGATGTTCGTAGTTGCCTGGATCGGTCAGTTTTGGGGCCACAAGATTGAAGGAAAGAGGCCCTCCTTCTTTGAAGACATCTTCTTTTTACTCGTGGGACCAGCATGGGTTATGGAAAAGATGAGACTTAAGCTCGTAACCCCAACGAAGTGAACTTTTTGCCATGTTCTTCTGAATCTCCACCTGGGGTTTAATAGATCTATTGTTTCCCCGGAGGGAGTTTGAAAAAAGCGGCACTGTTCACATTATCGTTTGTCGGGATCGTCGCGGTTTATGCCGTGATGGATTTTGAGACTGAAGAATCAGTTGTTCGTTCACCTGCTTCAGTCCCGGCCGATTACGATAATCTTGATGCCTGCAGGAAACAGCAGATCCTCTATTCGAAAGCGCGTGAATCGGCTTATAAAGATAATGAATTGCCCGGTTACAGAAAGCTTGGACTGCCACAGCTGATCTCCATGTCACGCCAGGAAATCTCACTTAAAGATAAACGCTATTCTGATTTTGCTCCTGATGGCTGGGTGAAGTATCTTCACCGCCGCGGCTCGCTGGCGACCGTTAAGATAGTTCCTGTTTCAAGTAAGTATACCGGAGTGTTCCAGGGAGCTGAGTGCGCGCTTCTGCGCCTTTCTCTCACCTATAAAGTGGCCGGCGGAAAACCCGTAGCACCAGGGCTCGCTCTTAAAATTCTGAGAGACCGCTCACCCAGTGCTAATATCTCCGCCCTCGTTTCTCTTAACGGTCAGGGAAAAGATTTTAACTTCTTCAAAAATCCAATGTCGAATATTGTTCCGGAAGGAAATGGCATCGGTCAGAAACTTGTTCACCGCCTTTTCCGCAAAGTGAGCCGCTATCCGGAAGAACTTCTGCTGGATGACATGGCCTCGCTCAACGCTCTTGGCGGGCGTGAACCGGAAGTAGTTTCTCCACGTCAGATTTTCTTCGTACCGGCGGAAGGACTTAAGTCATCTTCTGAGTTTCATGACGTGAGAGAAGATTTCGAGTCGATTGGACCGGAGACCAAAGTTTATGAGATTCGTGCTCTTCCCGAAAAATACCGCACTCACGACTACGGTACTTATACCGCCGAGATGGCCGAGCAATTCGTGAAAGAGTCTGAGCATATCGCTGACATTGTCACAACTTCGCGCTTTATCTCTTCTTCATTTGGTGATGACGGGATCTTCTTCCGTCACCAGCTGCGTCCATGAATTGTTCCGGGTGAATTCTCCCGGAGCATGCTAACTTAACACTCATGAAGAAACTCGACAGTCTGAAAAACTCACGTCTTTCACGCGGGCTATTTGCCGCGCGCACAGCTGTGCGGATGATTCCGTCATTGCTCGCCGGAGAAAATGCCGATCCCCGGACTGTCTTCCGTGATTTTATCGGGAAGAGCATCGATCAATTTGTGAATGAAGTGGGGGAACTGAAAGGCAGTGTGCTGAAGGCCGCGCAGATTCTTTCACTGTACGGAGAGTATTATCTTCCGGAAGAAGTAAATGAGGTGCTGAAGAAAGTTCAGTCGCAGAGTCATTACCTCGCGTGGGAAAGAATAGAATCTCTCATCCCCGAAAAACTGAAGCAGGAAATGGAAATAGATGAGACTCCACTGGCCGCTGCCTCCATCGGCCAGGTCCATCGCGCGAAAATAAAAAAGACCGGCGAGATCGTGGTATTGAAAATCCAGTATCCCGGAATCAAGAAAGCGATCGACCTTGATATGAGGATGATTAAAACATTCCTCAGCATGGGCAAGCTTCTTCCGAAGAAAATGAATCTCGATCCCATCTACAGTGAGATCAAAAAAGTTCTCATGGAAGAGATGGACTATGAGCACGAAGCAAGGAAACACGCTGAGTATGAAATACTCATGAAGGACGTTCCCGGATGTTCTGTGCCGAAACTTTATCCGGAATTCTGTTCGCCTCAGGTGATCGTCTCGGAATATAAAGAAGGGGAGCCGCTTTCAACCGTGAAGGGTCTTTCCCAAGAAGAGCGGAACAGAATCGGAACCACACTCTTTACTTTGTTCCTCCAGGAAATCTTCCGCGGTCATCTGATCCAGACTGACAGTCATCCCGGGAATTATCTTTATAAAGATGGTGTTGTGATACTGATTGATTTCGGGGCCTGTCTGTCTTATCCGGAAAAATCATTAAGTCAGTACCGGCGTCTGATTGGTGAGCTTTATCACGGAAGAAGGGAGAATTTCTTTTCGGTCTTGGCTGAAATTTCCGGGACTGATAAAGGCTTTGAGTTTGACCGGGATCTTCTCTGGAAATATTGCGAGCTCGCTGCCAGTCCTCTGCGCTCAAAAGATTATGACTGGGGGACTACCAGACTTCCCGATGAGCTCTATCCTTTAGGGATGGAACTCGTGACGACCTCCCGGATCGATACCCCTCCCCATGATTTTATCTTTCTCGATCGTAAGATACTCGGACTGTTCTCGCTCCTTAAGTCTTTAAGGGCACGATTTGATGTGACTTCGGTGAGTGCGCTATACCTCGACTGAAAAATTTCCATGGTCTGAGCTCCCCGGCCAGATTTCTTCTATACTTCATCTCCTATCCCC
>JAYVHR010000262.1:0-3236 GCA_043771075.1 Bacteriovoracaceae bacterium | reverse complement strand
AGTTCCTTAAGAACGTCCTGAGTAACACGCATATGCTTCTGGTAATTGGGATCGGAAATATCACAGACGATAACCAGAAGATCTGCTTCAAGAGCGGATTCAAGTGTCGTCCGGAAACCCTGAACCAGCGTATTCGGGAGATTCGAAATAAATCCTACCGTATCAATCATGATCATTGGTGGCTTGGAATCAGGATTGAGTGTCCGGAATGTGGAGTCGAGAGTGGCGAAGAGTTTATTTTCTTCGAGGACATTCACCTTACATAGGCGATTCATGAGTGAGGATTTTCCGGCATTGGTGTATCCCACGAGTGCGGCCGTGACTGCCTGGTTCTGGCGCTTCTTACCTTGTTGTTCTCTGGTTCGTTGTACGTCTTCGAGTTGTTTCTTGTAAAACTCAATCCTTTCACGAACCATACGTCTATCGAGCTCGAGCTGCTGCTCACCCTCACCACCGATAGCTGCACCAGCAGCGCGCTGCTTGGAAAAGTGACCCCACATGCTGGTGAGGCGCGGAAGAAGATATTTCAGGCGCGAGATTTCGATCTGGATCTTCGCTTCTTTCGTGCGCGCATGGTGGGCAAAGATCTCTAAAATAACAGTGTTCCTGTCCACCACTTCAAGCTTGGTAATTTCCTTGATATTTCTCGCCTGGGAAGCCGTCAGTTCAAAATCAAAAACGAGCAGGGCCGAACCTTCCTCTCTCGCCGCATCTGCGATCTCTGCCAGTTTCCCTTCTCCCAGCATAGTGGCCGGATCAAGTTGCTTCCTGTTCTGAACATATTCTTCACCGGCAGGAATCCCGAGAGTTCTCAGGAGTTCGCGCAATTCGCGGAGGGAGCTGTTTGTTTCAATGGCGGTTGAATGATTTTCAAACTTATCGCAGATAAGAGAAACCAAAGAGGCTTTCTGGCCCAGCGGTAATTTGTAATCTTCCTGATTCATGCAAGCTCCATCTGAATATTATCGAGAAGTCTGGTTGTTCTCAGCTGAAAGACGCCGAGAATAGTCGCTGACTGAGAGTGACTCATGTCCTCGCCCAGGTTTTTACCGTCGCGAAGTTCAAGGTAATTCCAGCGGGGATCTTTAAGGGTTTCTGCGATAAATTTATTTGCTTCGGGCAGGTTTTTCTTATGACCGTTCAAAATTGTTTTTACCTTGTTCAATGTGCGGGAAAGAGTAAGTGCCTCTTTTCTTTCCTCTGCGTTCAGATACTGATTCCGGCTCGAGAGTGCCAGTCCGTCCAGATCACGGATAATAGGCATGCCATTCACAATTATGGGAAGCCGGAGATCTTCCACCATATTTTTAATAACGAGATACTGTTGATAATCCTTGAGGCCGAAATAAGCTTCACGGGGTCTGACAATCTCAAAGAGCCGATAAACGACGGTCGCCACACCTTCGAAATGACCAGGCCGGAATTTTCCTTCAACGACCCCTGACAATTCCGGAACATCGACTTTCTGATTGTATCCCGCTGGGAAGACTTCTTCAGGACTCGCCGGTGCATAGACAACAATCTTTGCAGACGGAAATTCTTCGTTCACCTTGCGGATGAGTTTAAGATCGTCCTCTAAGGTGCGGGGATAGTGATTGAAATCCTCAGTTGGTCCGAATTGTTTCGGGTTCACGAAAATGGAGAAATACACTACAGCATCGTGATGCAAGGCCTCGCGTAACAGCGAAATATGGCCCTGATGCAGGTTTCCCATCGTAGGCACAAATCCTACGCTGGATTGCTCTGAGCTTCGCTCAGAAATTAACTCGTTGGTGGAGTGATGAACTAAGACCATGACGTCTCACCCTCGTACCAGAGTCTCAATTTTTCACCGACTTCATTTTTTGTCAGTGGAATCGGGCCCTTCACATCTTTTCCAGTAATAAAGAAATACTCACCACCGGAAGTCTTGAAGCCAGTGACTTCATCACCAAAGAGACCGTTGCTGACTTTATTTCCAACCATGAGATCAACCGGCTTACGGTTCATCTTCTCCATAAAAACTTCTTTCGTCGTTTCCGTTTCGGCGGCAAAGCTCACTACTTTCTGATTTGATTTTCTGATACTCAGGATTTCTTTCATGATGTCAGCTGCCTGACGGAAAGGAATCGAGTTCCCCATGCTTTCTTTTTTTATCTTGGAAGTGGCCGGATCAAACTCGATGTCGGCAATGGCACCGGTTGAAATATACAGTGAGGATTCCGGAAAGCGTTTGAGTGCTTCTATTTTCATCGCTTCAGTGGTCGGAGTTTTTACCAGGGAGAAATGCGGATGCCCCAGGAGGTTTTCAACTGAGCTGTCACACTGATGACCGGCGAGGACTGTTACTTCATAGCCGGCCTTGAGGAAAGCGCGTCCTACCGCAATACCCATTTTTCCGGTGGAAGGATTGGTGATGTAACGGACGGGATCGAGCGGAGAAACAGTGGCACCTGCCGTGACAATCACTTTTCCACGGGATTTTAAACCAGGAGTGAGAGTGTAAATGAAATCGGCCACGGCGTTCACGTCAGGGAATTTTCCTTTCCCGATATCACCGCAGGCGAGTAATCCCTCGGCCGGGTTTATGAGTGCAATATGGTCACGCTTTGAAATCGCGGCAACATGTTCAACTGTGCGCGGGTGATTCCACATCTCGGTATTCATCGCCGGAAATAAAAGCATCGATTTTTTTCCAGAGGCGAGAACAATGCTCATGAGAAGGTCATCCGGAAGGCCGAGCGAAATTTTTCCGAGAGTGTTGGCAGAAAGGGGAGCAATGACAATTTTATCCGCCCATTTCGCAAGCTGGATATGGAGAACGTTTTCAGTGCCGGCAAGGTTGGCAGGAATAAAATCATCCTGCGGTCCGAAGACATTTTCTACACCGAGATAGCGGAAAGTTTCCGGCTTCACAAATTCGAGTGCTCCACGCGAGAGAACGACAATAACCTTATCTCCATTTTTCACGAGCAGGCGCGCGAGATCGTAACCCTTGTAGGCGGCAATTGATCCGGAGATACCAAGAATGATTTTCATAGCGGTTCTATCTGTGTCGTCATCCAATAAAGAAGTGCTGAGTGTATCAAATCGGGATGAGTCTCCACAACCGGAGCTGCTTTCAAATCAGCGAGGAGTTCTTCCCATAGAGTTGAGCCTCCACCAGTTATCAGGACCTTCTGGATTTGATGCTTCTCAATAAGTTCACGGGCCAGAGCAGCGAAAGCGGAATAGCTCCCGGACATCGCCGTTGAAGT
>JAYVHR010000261.1:0-15453 GCA_043771075.1 Bacteriovoracaceae bacterium | reverse complement strand
ATTTGTGTCCATGGGAAAGCCTTAAGGGTGTAATAAAGTAATGCAAATAAGATTTGTGAGATGATAAAATGAAGTTAAAGTATCTAAAAAACTTGGTTTTTCCCCTATGCGAGTCAATCTCATCTTACTTGTTTTCACACTATTATTTGGATTGTTCCTATGGGTAACCTTAAGCGGTGCGTTATTACTGTTGGGTTCACTGTTTCACCTGCTTTTAATAGTGATTACAGTAGGATACCCCGACAAGGCCATCCTCTTTTATCTGGGAGCGCGGGAAGTTCGCAGTCGGGATGAAGCTCTCTTCTTTAAGACTGCTTCCCAGGAAGCTTACAAGCTCGCAGTAAACATGCCCCATCTCTATTTTTATAATGGGAGTGTTGAGCGCGGTTTTATTCTTCAGAACAAAAACGTCACGAGCATTATTCTCTCCAAAAATCTTCTCCACACTGTTGATGAGTCCGAGCTTCACGCCATTTGTTTTGAGTTGCTACTCCAGGTGAAAAAGGGAATGGCGTCCAAGAGAACAAAAGTGATGTTCCTTCTGGGATCCTGTTCGTGGATATCCCATTCGCTCGTCAGTCTCTTCGCTCGCTTACTTCCTTTTAAAGAAGTAAAAGAAGCACTCGACTGGATTTTAAATTATCTTCTTCATCCACTTTTGGATTTTCTTTTCAGCATGACCCTGGGCCAGGGTTACTTCAAGAAGCTAAGTTCTTACTTAGGTGACTATCCCTATGAGAAAGAACTTCTCCTGAAGCTGGGATTGAAATTGCGTGAGCCGGAGAGTGTTTACTCTCTTCCTTCAAGAAAGCTTCATGAGTTCTCAGCCGTCTCCAGAAGCCGCCATTACCAGAACATTCTGGCGATGGAATTTCTTCCTCACGAATGGGATTATTTTTTTAGTAAAGAAGGGCTGACCCGTGCTCAATAAGATCAAGACAATTGAATTCGGAAAGTTTGCACCGCTTCTGGTGACGCTCGCCTTTATTCTTATCCTGATTCAATATTCGTTTCATCCACTCGAATCTATTTTTTATGATTTCTGGGTTAAGAATGATTTCACCTCGAAGACTGTTAAGGCGCCGATCGTCCTGATTTCCCAGGATGAAGAAAGTGATCAGTTCCTCGGGGAAACCTACCCTTATACTTACGCTTCTCACACGAGACTCATGAGCCGTCTATCAAAAGATGCGCCGGCAATAATCAATTACTTCGTTTCACTGCAGGAGCCTGATTCCGACGTTGAGCTTCGCTACCAGGTTGAATTCCAGGAAGCGATAAAATCTTTTTCACAGGGGAAAGACAGGTTCAAGTTCGGAACCGAAATCGATACGATGGGGGAGTTGATTCCTCCGGAAGATCTGCGGGATGCGGGATGGTACCTGGGGCAGTTGTTCAAAGACTCAATGGTTTTCTCAAAAGATGAAGTTGTCCGAAGGGCAATTCTCAATATCTCGGGAGAGGATTCGATCCATCTCTGGACGGCGAAAGCTTACCGGAGCATGAAGGGTATGCCTGCCATCGATGCCACGGCTTACAAAGGTGCGTACTACAACTCAGAAGCTGATGCGAACTTTGCCTTGTTTAAGTATTCCGGCAATCCACTGAATTCCGATGTTCAGACAATTCCTTTTCACCGGGTAGTTGTGGGCCACTATCCGAAAGGATTTTTCAAAGACAAGATTGTTCTGGTTGGTCCGCAGTATCTTTCCAATTCCAGTGATTTTGTTCTGACTCCGTTTGAAAAAGAAAATATGCGGACGCCGAAGCTTGCCGTTCATGCCCAGATTATCGAGGCATTTGCGAGTGAAAAAACGATTTTTGACGTAAAAGATTTCACGACTCAAGTGGCATCAGTCCTTATTGCTGTCATGCTTTCATTCATCATATCAAGAGTTCAACCGGTGAAGGGTTTGATGATCACGATTGCGCTGATCATTGGAATTCTCATCATGAGTTACGCCGCTTTCATGTTGCTGGGCTGGTGGATAAAACTTTCTCACCTCGTTCTTTCTATCTTTGTAGTTTATTACATCTGGGTGCCCTTCCGTGCGATCGAGGAATATCAGACCAGGTATGCCATCCAGGAAGAATCAAAGCTCCTGAAGCAAGTTGATAACCTGAAACAGAACTTCATCTCTCTTATGAGTCACGATCTGAAAACCCCGGTCGCGAAGATTTCCGGAATCGCAGATATTCTGAAAATGAAATATGGAAGTGTGAATACCGACGAGCAAAACGAGTTGATAGAGAACATCGTCAACTCGACAAAAGACCTGAATAACTTCATCAATTCTATCCTCGATCTGACTAAGATTGAATCTCAGAACCTGACACTCCGGATGGAGTCGAAGGACATGAACAAGATCATCGAGGGTATTATTGAGAAACTCGAGTTTGAGGCGGGGGCCAAGCAGATGACAATCGAAAGCGATCTGTCTCCGCTGTACCCCATCCAGGTGGATACCGTACTAATGAACAGGGTTATCTCAAACCTAATTGAAAATGCCCTGAAGTATTCCGGCAAAGGCAAGACGGTCTTCGTGAAGACCTGGGATGATGCTGATTGGGTATATATCGATATCCGCGATAATGGCGTAGGCATAGGACCAGATGATCTCGCCCATATTTTCGACAAATTCTATCGGGTGAAGAATGACAGCACTCACTCCATTAAAGGCTCGGGTCTCGGCCTTTATCTGGTAAAATATTTTATCGAGTTACATAATGGGGTTATTACTGCCACCTCTCAACTGGGAGAGGGAACATCGTTTATAATCAAGCTTAAGAACAAATAGTCAGGAGTTTCTATGCATAAGGTTTTAGTCGTTGATGATGATAAGGTTCTCCAGCAGTCGGTAAGACAAGCTCTGGAATATCACCATTTCGTTGTCGACGTTGCTGATAACGGCAAAGAGGCCGTCACTAAGGTATACGGACAAAAGTATGACCTGGTGGTGATGGATGTGAACATGCCGGAAATGGATGGGATCCAGGCACTGACTGAAATTAAGAAACATGATCCTTCCGTAATCGTACTTATCCTCACTGCTTATTCAAACGTCACGGACGCCGTAAAAGCAGTTAAGGAAGGCGCTTACAATTATCTCGAAAAACCCATTAGTTCTGAGAATCTCGTTGCACTTATCAAGCGCGCTCTGAAAGCTCGTTCAATGGTCGAGACTCTGACGTTTTCTTCCCCAACACTTTCTATCGGTGAGACTGCTACTTCGAACGATAAGTTTGTTGGTGAATCGACATCGATGAAGAAAGTTTTCGATGTGATTTCGAAGCTCGCAAAAGTGGGAACACCCGTTCTCATCCGCGGTGAATCCGGAACCGGTAAAGAACTCGTAGCCAAAGCCATTCACTACAACTCGCCAAGAAAAGATGAGAAATTCGTCACCATCAACTGTGGTGCGATTTCTGAAAACCTGATCGAGTCGGAACTTTTCGGTCACGAGAAAGGTGCCTTCACAGGCGCAGACTCCAGAAAAATTGGTAAGTTTCAATTTGCAGAGGGTGGGACCATCTTCCTCGATGAAATCGGAGATATCTCAGCAGCGATGCAGGTAAAACTTCTTCGCGTACTTCAGGAAAAAACCTTTATGCCCGTCGGATCAAACCGGGAGATTAAGGTTGATGTGAGAATCATCGCAGCTTCACACAAGCCATTTGAAGAGATGATTAAAGACGGTTCGTTCCGAGAAGATTTATTCTACCGCCTGAACGTTCTTCCGGTTTATCTCCCGCCACTGCGTGAGAGAAAAACAGATATTCCACATCTCGTGAACCATTACATCAATTACTTCAACAACGTTCACAACCTGAAAGTGAAGGGTGCAGAACCTGCAGCGATGGAAGTTCTTTCGAACTACTCATGGCCAGGTAACATTCGTGAACTTCGTAACATTATTGAACACTGCTTTATCATGGAAGCCTCTGACATGATCCATGCTCATTCCCTTCCGGGAATTGTCTTCAAGGATCAGAAGAAGCAGCAAGAGAGTAAAGATTCCGTTGCTGAAGACAGCGTGATCGATCTCGAGGACATTCAGAACTCGGTGCTCGACAATCATTCATCCCCTAAAACGACCGGTGCTAACGAGGTTCAGTTTTCGTTTGGTGCAAGGGCCGAAGGTGGTAAGCTCGATTTTGCTATCTCGAAAGATCTGTTTGAAAAAGAATTCATTGTTCAGGCACTCAAGCTGAACAAAGGACGTATTAATCAGACTGCGCTGAATGCGAATATTCCGAAGAAGACACTTTTGAGAAAGATTGAGAAATACGAAATCAATCCAAAAGATTACTACTAGTCATGAACCGGGTTTTTGCACTGGGAGCAGTTGCTCTTATTCTTATTCTTGTTGATCAGGTCACCAAAGCAGCGATTGTTGATGCGATCGCCTATGGTGACTCTAAGATTATCATCGACGGCTTTTTCAATCTCGCCCATGTGAGAAACACCGGTGCAGCTTTTGGTATGGGACAGGGTTCTACTGAACTTGTGAGACAACTATTCTTTCTCTATCTTCCTGTTGCATTCTGCATCTGGATTCTGGTGATGTTTTACAAGACAGCTAAGGGGCCGATGCATAACTCGGTTGCGTATGCCTTGATTCTCGCAGGTGCCATTGGTAACCTGATTGACCGCTTTCGTTTGGGTTATGTTGTGGATATGTTCATGTTTTACTGGAAGAAAGAAGAACATCATTTCCATGTTTTCAATGTTGCCGACAGTTGCGTTTCTATAGCGGCAGTTCTCCTTATCTATGACTTTTTCATCCAGCAGAAGGCCAAGAAACTCGCAACTGCAGGGGAAGCTTAATGACCCGGTTCTGGAGACTTTCTCTTCTGATGTCTGCACTCATTATCATTGATCAGATCACGAAGGGTGTTATTCAGAGTAGTTTTGCTTATGGCGAAACCAAGCCCATCATTGATGGTTTCTTCAGTCTTGCCTACGTCAAGAATACGGGTGCTGCTTTTGGCTTTGGCGCTGACGGACATATTATTTTCCGGCAATTGGTCTTCCTGGCACTTCCGGTTTTATTCTGCGGCTGGATTTTTTACACCATGGTAAAAACCTTGAAGGGCCCTTTCTATATGTCTCTGGCGTACGCTCTCATTCTTGCTGGCGCCACGGGAAATCTTATCGATCGGTTTACTCTTGGATACGTGGTGGATTTCCTCATGTTTTACTGGAAAACAGAAGCCAATCATTTCCCTGCGTTCAACGTTGCGGATAGTTGCATTACGATTGCAGGATTTCTTCTCGTCATTGATTTCTTCATTCAATTGAAAAACAAAAAAGCGAATGACGATGTTCCCGATACTCTATCAAAATAACGGCTTCATTCTTTATTCCTATCCCCTATTCATGGGACTCGGCTGGGGTCTGGCCTATCAGGTTCTGTTTGAACTTCTTCCGGCAGAGTTCACCAGATGGCGCGCGCAGATTCTTTTCTGGGGAATGTTTTGTTTTGCCTGGCTTGGTGCCAAGACTTTTTTCCTCTACACAGTACCTTCGCAGCTATCACTCAATTTGGTTCAGGAATCTTCTTTCTGGCTCGGCGGTGGTTTTGTTTTTTACGGAGGATTTCTCGGAGGGCTTTTCTATCTCGTGATCCTCAGAGGTTTAAAGTTTCCGATGAACAGGGAAATTGTCTGGAGTCTGGTTCCCGCTCTTACTCTTGGTCATGCTGTCGGAAGATTCGGATGCTTTCTGGCAGGATGTTGTTATGGCAGGGAGACGGATTTCATCTGGGGGATTCATTTGCATGGAGCTGACCGGCATCCCACACAGCTTCTGGAATTTTTTCTTTTACTAATGCTTGGTCTCTATCTTCTGAAAGCAAAAAGAAGAAAGTTGGAGCTCATTTCCGTTTATCTCGTGAGCTACGGATTTATTCGTTTGTTCATTGAAGCTTTAAGGGGAGATCTCATCCGGGGAAATTGGGGATGGCTCACTCCTTCCCAGTGGATTTCATGTCTCCTTATCCTGGCCGGAGCCGTTGTTTATGCCCGTGAATACAGTCAGTTAAAACGTATAGACTAAAAAAATCAAGTATTTTCACAATCATCCGATAAGTCTCTGGCATAAACCAGGAGCTTCGCTTGGAACTATCACCGAAATTTGAGCCTATTCAGCCCAGATTCTTGCGTTACCGGAATCACTACAAGGTCTATCTCATGGCCTTCATGGGATTATCCACGCTCCTTCTTACTTTCTGGATGTTTCAAATCTTCCAGGCAGGATGGAAGCAAGTCTGGATGGTGAATGCTCCGGAGCTATTCTTCTCTGCTGGATTTTTAATTTCAGGATCAATTCTCTATTTCACTTGGCTGAAAGACCGGATGAAAAGATCTGTGCAGGTTTATCCTACGCATCTTCTGATTCATCAGTCGAGAACGCCGGTGAAGCTTTCCTTTGAAGATGTCGAATCAGTGAGTCGTGTTTGCTGGTCAGTTTTTTATCTCAAGATGAAAGATGGAACTAAGTTTTATTTCAACTCAGGTCTTGATCGCGTCGACTACGTTTGGGAAGGTTTGAAAAATGCCCGTCCTGATCTCGTTTCTCCTGAGGATTATGAAAGTTTCCGACTTCTTCTCGTTCAATATGATCATCATCAGAAAAGAAAAGAATGGTTTTTCCGTCATAAGATTCTTGATGCCATGAACTGGTTCGGACTTCCGGTCTTCTTCATGTTCAGTGCATTTCTTCTTCAGTCTCGTGAAGTATTGATTAATCATCCGGGTATGTATTTTTTCAGACTGTTCATGTTTTCGCTTCTGATTCTTCTCGTGACAACTTTCTTCTTCTCCTTGGGACTCAAGAAATTTATCTTTGATAGAAAAATTGCGGAACAACTCGATGAGAAAGGTAAAGAAAAAGCGCGTGACATGGAATTTGAAGGCGTGATCCTTCATCGCTCGAAATTGCTTCAGATGGTACTTTCATGTTTACTCTTCACTTCCGTAATCTACTCAGACCTTAACCTCTTTTCTGTCACGAAAGTGAAGGATGAAGTGTCGATGTTCAACCTGAAGTCAGGAAACTCGCTGATTGTTGATAACCGCTACAATTGCTTCAATTGCCGCTTTGGACTTAAAGATGGCGACATCGTCCTCTTCGGTAAAGGTTACATCGGTCAGATCATGGCAAAGGGTGGAGACATGGTAGGGGAGATTTCCCAGGATAAATCCGGCCGTATGATCGCTAGCGAGAATGTCCAGGAAGTTCCTGCCGGCTATGTGGCCATCAAGTCCGCGAATGGAAGTGATATAGTCTTCATTCGTACTCAGGAATTAATAGGTAAAATCCGCCGAGATTAACCAACTTATACAATCTTTTCAGACTCCCGGTATAATCGAGCTAACACTCATTTTACCGGGAGTTTAATATGAAGCGGTTTCTTGTATTATTTTTTATATCTATCTTCTCTATTTCGTATGCCCAGGCGGAGCTTCTTGTTGAGCCTGTCATTGGCTACAACATCGGATCAAAATTTGATTTTGAAAATGGGAAGGCCTACTCGGGAGGCACCGGTGCAGCCTTCGGCGGTCGTCTTGGTTACCAGAAACTAGGATTTCAAGTTGGTCTCGACTATCTCCACAGTTCAATAGATATGGATGATAAGGACTTTGATAAGAATGTTTCCATGAACGAGTGGGCAGGATTTGTTGGTTTCGAGTTCCCAATCCTTTTACGTGTGTATGGCGGGTACATTTTCTCGGCCAGTGGAGAAACAAAATCAAATAATGTGGATGTTGATTTAAAAAGCGGCTCAGGTTTCAAAGCAGGACTTGGTTTCACGCTCCTCCCATTTCTGGATATAAATTTTGAATATAGAAAAGGTACGTTTGGTGAGTGGAAGGCCGGGAATACAAAATTCGATACGAACGTCGATTACAATTCTTACATGATTGGTCTCTCGCTTCCGTTTACGATCTAATCGAAAAAAGTTAACCAAAAAAAAGGCTCCGCAAGGAGCCTTTTTTTTCAGCCAGCATTTTCTTTTTTTTCAATTTTCGTTTCATCAACATAGAGCTGAGAGGTGAGTGTCTCATTTCCCCACGCTGTGAATGCATCATCATGTTGATACATTGTAATCGTTTCCCAAGGACAATCCTGCGAACAGTTCTGGCAACCGATACAACGTTGAAGATCAATCTCCACCATTTGTTGATAACCAGGATTATTCGCGTCCGGACCCGGAACCAGTTCAATACAATCTACCGGGCAACCCGCAATACACACTTCACAACCGGTGCATCCAGACTGATGGACAACTGCGATGAGCTTAGGCGGCTTCTTACCCTTTCTCTGGGGCTTGAAGCGCGCTGTGTGAAATGGATTCTCGACCTTGATTTGATCGCTCATAATATTCCTTAACGTTGAAACAAAACCCATTATACACGGGCCGATCAAGCCTATAAAGGCTTTCCGCTCGATTTCGGGGAGACAATAAAGCGTTCTAGAGATAAAACTTAGTCGACAAAACAGCAACTAAATAATAGTAATTTATAGAGATTATCCGGGGATTTATTCCATGACAGCTCGCAGACTTCGCTTTGTTACCGCGGCCAGCTTATTCGATGGGCACGATGCTTCCATCAACATTATGAGAAGACTCCTTCAATCGAAGGGGGTTGAGGTGATTCACCTGGGCCACAATCGCTCCGCTCAGGAAGTTGTCGAAGCAGCACTCGCGGAAGATGCCAATGCGATCGCTCTTTCCTCGTACCAGGGTGGGCACATGGAGTACTTCACTTATGTGCGAGAGCTCCTTGATCAAAACGGTGGAAAAAACGTCAGAATTTTTGGCGGTGGGGGCGGTGTGATCACGCCTCCGGAAATGAATGAGCTTCATAAGAGGGGAATCACCCGTATTTATCATCCTAATGATGGAACTGCTCTTGGTCTGAACGGCATTATCGACGACATGATTTCGAAGGCTGATTACTCGACTCTCGAGCATACGGATTTCAAAAGCCTTCAGAATAAAAAATTAAGCTCGTACGAAATGGCGAAGATCATTACGTTTATTGAAGACCGACGTGAATTTCCATTTCCTGTGACGGGCGGAACAGTGCCTGTTTTGGGAATAACCGGAACAGGCGGGGCAGGAAAATCATCTCTCATTGATGAACTTCTCCTGCGCTTTCACCGTTATTATCCGGATAAGAGAATTGCTCTCGTTTCCGTTGATCCGACGAAAAAGAAAAATCAGGGCGCTCTCCTTGGGGATCGCATCCGCCTGGGATCTGCGACCTATGAAAATTTCTACATTCGTTCACTGGCCACCCGAGATTCATCCAATGAACTTTCTCCCGAAATTCAGAAGGTCGTTCATTTCCTGAAATCTCAGCCCGTAGATCTCATCCTGGTTGAAACTTCCGGTATCGGACAGGCTTCAGATGAAATAACAAAAGTTGCAGATAAAACTTTATACGTGATGACTCCGGAGTATGGAGCTTCCACGCAGCTTGAAAAAATTGAAATGCTTGAAGTGGCAGATTTTATCGCTGTTAATAAATTCGAAAAACCAAGATCGGAAGATGCTCTTCGCGATGTGCGGAAACAATATCGCAGGAACAAAGTACTATTTGCAAATCATCCTGGATCTCCGACTGACGATGAACTTCCTGTTTATGGAACGATGGCATCGAAGTTTAACGATGTAGGAGTGAATGCTCTCTTTAAGGATATGTTCAAGGCCGTAGGATTTGCTCATCCGGCCGATCTCGATAAACTTCCTTCTTTCCGCGCGCCTGAGAAGAAACAATCCATCATTCCAGCCTCGAGAGTGAATTACCTCCAGGGAATTGTGGATACCGTCAGATATTACAACAAGGCCACTCTAGAATCTGTGGATAAACTCCGCCAATATGAATCATTGGTTGAGGTGGCAAAAATTGTTCCGGAAAAAGCTGTGCTCGAAAAGAAAGCTGCTCTGGAAAGTGCACTCAAAAACGAAATTGCGACTCTTTCCGAATTCGACAAGCTGGTCGATCAATATGTGAAAGGTGAATACACCTACGTTGTTCGCGGAAAAGACATCAAGGTACCTACGAAGTACGAGTCACTTTCTCACTCAATGATTTCAAAAGTAGGATTTCCTAAGTTCCATTATCCTTCGGAAAAGTTTTCTTTTCTCCGACGCGAGAATTTACCGGGTTTCTATCCATTCGCTGGTGGAGTGTTCCCGTTTAAGAGAGCAGACGAGGATCCTAAGCGACAGTTTGCCGGTGAAGGTGGACCTTCTCGCACAAACGCGCGCTTCCACTATCTTTCGAAAAACGATACGGCAAAAAGACTTTCAACTGCTTTTGATTCCGTGACTCTTTACGGGGAAGACCCGGCAGTGCGCCCGGATATTTACGGGAAAATCGGAGAGTCGGGTGTATCCATCTGTACACTCGAGGACATGATGGATCTCTACGAGGGATTTGATCTGATGTCGCCTTCGACATCTGTTTCTATGACGATCAACGGCCCGGCACCCATCATTCTCGCCATGTTTATGAATACAGCTATTAATCGTTCTCTTCCTGAATCTGATCAGGAAAAGAAAGAGAAAATGGTTGAAGTCATGAAGCAGGTTCGCGGAACAGTCCAGGCCGATATTCTGAAGGAAGATCAGGCCCAGAACACCTGTATCTTCTCGCTTGAGTTTGCACTCAAGATGATGGGAGATGTGCAGGAATATTTCTGCCGCCATGAGATCAGGAACTATTACACCGTTTCGATTTCCGGTTATCACATTGCTGAAGCTGGTGCTAACCCAATCACTCAATTAGCACTGACACTATCAAACGGATTCACTTACGTTGAATATTATCTCTCTCGTGGTCTGAATATTGATGATTTCTGCGAGAACCTTTCGTTTTTCTTCTCCAACGGTCTTGATCCTGAGTACACAGTCCTCGGACGGGTTGCCCGGAAAATCTGGGCAGTGACAATGAAAGAGCGTTATGGGGCTTCCGACAAATCTCAGAAACTGAAATATCATATCCAGACATCCGGAAGATCTCTGCATGCCCAGGAAATTGATTTCAACGATATTAGAACAACACTTCAGGCCTTCATTGCTCTGTCTGACAACTGTAATTCTCTTCACACCAATGCCTATGATGAAGCGATCACAACTCCGACCGAAGAATCCGTGAGACGAGCAATGGCGATTCAGCTCATCATCAATCGTGAATTTGGACTTAACAAGACAGACAATCCTCTTCAGGGTGCTTACATCGTTGATGAGCTTTCAGAGATCGTAGAAGAATCAGTACTTGCTGAATTCGAAAGAATCTCGGACAAAGGTGGAGTTCTGGGTGCGATGGAATCCATGTATCAGCGAGGCAGAATTCAGGAAGAGTCTTTGTATTACGAAACACTAAAAGACAACGGTTCTTATCCGATCATCGGAGTGAACACATTCCTTCCGGAGAAACATGCGGAATGGAAGCCAATCGAGATGTCTCGCGCTTCATCTGAAGAAAAAAATGAACAGATCAGACGCCTTGAGGCTTTCCAGGCACGAAATACGAACAAGTCCGCTGAATGCCTCAAGCGCTTACGGGATGTAGCTCTGACTGGTGGTAATATATTTGAAGAACTCCTTACCTCGGTTCGTTATTGCAGCCTCGGAGAGATTACTTCGGTGCTTTATGAAGTAGGCGGCCGTTACCGCAGGAACATGTAATGAAGAAAGCGAAGATTTATACCAGGACAGGCGATAAAGGTGATACCGGTCTCGTAAGCGGGACACGTATATCCAAAGCAGATACGCGGATAGATCTCTATGGCGAGCTTGATGATTTCAATTCGCGCCTGGGATTCGCTGTGGCATTGATTGAAAATGAAATTGCGCTGATAACGACGGTGGATTTTCTCCATCATCTTCAGTCAGCAATCTTTGATCTTGGATCTAATCTCGCATGCGAAGCTGCGAAACGAGCGGAATATAAACTGCCTCAGATTTCAAAAGATTTCGTTGAAGAACTGGAACAGGAAATTGACCGGCTTGAGCATGAATTGACTCCGCTTAAGAATTTTATTCTACCGGGTGGGACAGTTGCCGCTTCTGCCTTTCATGTTGCACGGACTTCAGCGAGAAATGTGGAGAGAAAGTTAGTGGGATTCACTGAAGAATCAGGTGAATCTATTCCTGAGAACGGATTAGTTTTTCTGAACCGCGCTTCTGATTATCTATTCGTCCTTGCCCGTTACGTGAACAAAGTTCAGGGTGGTGCTGAGAGGAACTGGATACCGCGAAAGTAATTACTGCTGCTGATGAAGGTCTTCTATTCCCGATATTTTCTCACCTATTGTGTACTTCATATATCTTTGTGAAGCGAGATACGCACCGATCACAATCACTTCCATGACAGTAATGTAGACAATTTTCCCGGTGGCAAATGTCGTACCCGGAATTCCAAAGAGCCCAGATGTCACCACCCGGTTAATGAACCAGACAGGAAGAAGAATCATTGATAAGAGAAGGGCAAGATCAATGATGAAAGATAACGAGGACAGAAGAGGTGACTTCGATTTGATTTCATTTTTTGAAAGTCGAATTCTTGTTTTCGCACGTTTGCGAAGGTCAACTTCATGAGCCGAATAAACGGAGCTCTTGTCGCCTGGATGGTTTTTTGCCCAGTCCTGATTTTTTTCACGGGCCCCGGTGAAATCTGCTTTAAGTTCATACTGCATCCGTTCCTTGAAAGGACCCGGGAATGTGAGGATGTTTATGATCGAGGCTTCCAGTTTGGAGGCCAGTAGAGTGATGAAGGTGTCACCAATCCGGATTTCATCCCCGATGAAAACTTCAGATTGATCAATTCTGATACCGTTGAGATATGTTCCATTTTTTGAATTCAAATCAAATATTTCCATCCGGTCTTCTTTGAGAAGAACTCGACAGTGCGTACTGCTCATTTTTCCGTCTTCAATTACATAATCGGCTTTATCGTTACGGCCGAAGATTACGTTTTGAGCGAGTTGAATTGTGATTTCATTCCGCTTCTGGAGATTCACGTTCGAGACTTGTAAGACTGCTTTCACTTTAGCTCCAATAATCCTGATGATATTTAAACCGGCAGTTTCTTTTTACATTTTGTAAATACTGATGAACTTCGTTCGGGAATTGAAATTCAGGAACGACGTAAAGACCCCAGACATGTGCCGCAATCATGATGTCCTGTATCCGCATCTCGCCTGACTGGAAAAACGGTTTCAACTGGCCCTTTAATTGTTCGAGAAGCGGTTTTAATTCACCGATGAACTCAGGTGCCTTTGCGACCAGGTCTTTAAAAGGACCTCGCTTAGCCTCTTTCTGCTTCAGGAAATATTCGCGTGATGAAGGTGTAAATTCCTGAGTATGAATCCAGTAGGGCATCGCCAGCGAATGAACCGGATTATTTACGGACTTAATAAAAATCTCTGCTGAGCTGATATCGGTCCTGTTTTTCAATGAATCTGTCATATCGAGTTTCCGGATGATATCCAGACTCTCTTTCATCGGAGTTCCATCGATTGAAAGAATAGGTAACATCTTTACTCCGATCAAATCGACGGGAGTTTTCTGATCATCGTAGGCAACAACCCGGGATTGATATGGCAGATTCAGGAAGCCCAGTGCCATCCGGACCCGTACGCAATAAGGACAATGCACGTAATGATAGAGGACTAAATCCATTCAACTTCCCTGTTCATTAGTATTATAAGTCTAAGTGCTCAGGAATCCAGCTAAATGGGTGGGTTTTGGAGGTCAAACTCCACCGTAATTGTGGTAAACTGTCTGTACAAAAGCCCCCCTTCGGGAGAAAAGCTCTTATGGAACAAACACTTATCGATATCACCCCCAAGGCCCTGGATGAAATCCGCAATATCTCTGCCAATGAGAATGCGGATGGAAAAAAAGGACTACGACTGGCCGTTACTGGTGGCGGTTGTTCTGGGCTTTCCTACAAGATTGAATTTGGTGAGGAAAAACCCAAAGATAATATTCTCAACTATGACGGCATCAGAGTTCTGGTTGATCCTAAATCTTTGATCTACCTGAAAGGGATCGTCCTGGATTTTAAAGATGGTCTTAATGGCAAAGGTTTTGTCTTTGATAATCCGAACGCCAAGAACACATGCGGTTGTGGCGAATCTTTTTCAGTTTAAACAATGATCAATGAATTCAGGTTTTCTCGCGGCCAGTTTCCGATAAACCTTTTCGGTTTTTCTTTCTCTGGCTCTGATGTTGTCAGCTTCCTTGATTCCCAAAGTACATTTGATGTGACGAAGATGAGTGAGAATGAATTTCATCTCGCAACCTTTCTTGATCCTCAGGGAAAACTTGAAACATACGGCTGGCTCGTTAAAGAACAAAATAATTACACATACCTCGTACCGGATAAAATTGCTGAAGAAACCCGTGCACGGCTGAATCGTTTTTTGGTCTCTGAAGATGTGGAGATTGAAGAAAAAGGCTTAATGACCTGGCACTTTCTTCTGGGAAACAAAGAAGGCATTCAGGGAATGATCTTTGATGAAGACTGCGTTCTCGGCCACTATCCTGACGATGCTCCTGTGATCCCTGCTGCAGATGTTGAATTATGGCGCAAGCTCAGTGGCTGGCCTTCTTTTGATGGCAGTGACTATTCACGCGAACTCGTAACGAACCTCAGGCTGTTTGATCTTGCTGTGAAGATGAACAAAGGTTGCTATCCTGGACAGGAAACCGTTTCCAAAATTGCCACTAGACGGGGAGCTGCTTACTCGCCTGTTCTCATCGAAACCAACGAAAAAATTTCCTCCGGTGCGCTTCTTATTAGTGAAAATAAAATCGGCACGGCTGAGGAAACTCTTTCGTGGAACGATATATTCTATACGCCGGCAAATCTATTGAGAGATTTTCGGGTTGAAGGCATGAAATTAAATTTTGTGGCCGGCGGAAAAAATCATCAGGGTTTTGTCCGCTACTATCCGTTACTCAAAGGTTCAGCCAAAGATAAGGCTCAGGAGCTCTACGATTCTGGTCTCAGCCATTTCCGCTCTGACGATCTTATCCTTGCAGAAAAAGATCTTCGCCGTGCTCTGGATTATGATCCCGGGTTTGCTGATGCCTATGAAGCCTTGGGAGTTATGCTGGGTCGCCAGGATCGCTATCCAGAGGCCATTACGCTGATGGAAAAACTCACTGAAGTAGATCCGAATTCCTCGATGGCCCACACCAATCTTTCGCTTTTCCTTATGAAGACCGGGAAAATCGAAGAGGCCGAAAATCACAAATCGATGGCGACTATGAAGTCATTCAAGAAGTTTGGTGACGAGGCAAAAGAGAAAGAAGCTTCGGCGCAAAAAGCGAAGGCCGAACTCGAAGAATGGATCCGTCGTGAGAAAATGTTCAGAGAAGTTCTCGAGATTGATCCGGAAGACACACTTGCCAATTATGGCCTGGG
>JAYVHR010000260.1:0-5740 GCA_043771075.1 Bacteriovoracaceae bacterium | reverse complement strand
AGCTCCTTCACGTTGTCTTCGTTGTAACCGGGAAGTGTCTTACCGTTATAAAGTTTCAGCTTCTGAAGCTTTGTGAGATCCGACTTCTTCGGCTCTTCGAGACGGGTGAGAATCGCCCAGGTCGAAGCCATCTCAATAGTATGAGGGGCGATGTGAATGTTCGGAATCGTCTCTTTATTGTAATCTTTGCGG
Source organism: Bacteriovoracaceae bacterium (assembly GCA_043771075.1). Taxonomy (GTDB): domain Bacteria; phylum Bdellovibrionota; class Bacteriovoracia; order Bacteriovoracales; family Bacteriovoracaceae; genus Peredibacter. The sequence continues at coordinate 5,548 of JAYVHR010000260.1, read as the reverse complement.
TAAATGCGCGACTCTTGATCCAGACGGGTGATGTACGGAACATCAATCTTTACTGTTCTGTCGCGAAGAGCTTCCATGAATTCATTCGACTGAAGTTTTCTGTACTCGGGCTCATTGGTGTGACCAAGGATCACGAGATCGATATTCGTCTGCGCGAATTTCTTCGGCTTGATCGACTGTTCCTGAGAAGCTCCGAGGAGATCATAAAGGAATGCCACATCAAGCTTTAACATCTCGATGAACTCAACGATCCCGCGGTTGGCAATGTTAAATTCCCCGTCGAAGTTAAAGGCACGTGGATCTGAATCCGATCCGTAGATCGCAATCTTACGATAGTTAATATCACCGGTGAGCTCGGTAGAATCCTGGTTCTTCTCATCTTTCGGTTGGAAAGTACCAATCCCTCTTCTGTCTTTCTCAGAGAGGATCAGGCGTTTCACACGGATGTGTTTCATCACTTTATTCCAGTCACCACTGTACTGAAGCATGTATTCATTCAGAATGAAGCGACAGGCAGGGTTAACTTCGCCCTTGATCTTCACCTTGTACGGAGACTTGTTCATTTTATTCAGTTCAACGAGGAATTTCTCGCGGACTTCAAGCGGAAGAAGCTTGAGCGGCTCTTCATGCATAGGAGACATGAAAAGTTTTGCTCCACCAAGAATCGCTGAACCATCTTCATCAATCCAGTCATAAGTATAAAGAGCACCTTCATCAGTACGTGAGTAGTGCTCGAGACCTTTTTTGAGAAGTCTTGAAACCGAAGATTTTGCTGAACCCACCGGACCGTGAAGAAGAAGAACGCGTTTTTCAGTACCGTAACCCAGGGCCGCAGACTGGAAAAAGTTTACCATTTTCATGAGGTGGACATCGATCCCGAAGATCGCATCTTTTCCGTTCTCAATCGGATCATCAAAGAAGTGATAACGGACAACATCTTTCTTATACTCGGTGTACTGAGAAGTGCCGTAGCTCATGATCATGTCGTAAATGCGCTGGAAGGAATTCCGGGCAATCTTCGGATTCTTCATCACAAGATCGATGTATTCCTGAATATTTCCATTCCAATGAAGGTGGGAGAAATCTTTTGGATTGTAGTTTTGTGAGATGAACGAATTAATATCGAAACCGGCCATGGGCCCTCCTGAGGTAAACCTTTTATTTTATTTTACTCTGTAAAACTGTCTTCTCCAAATGAATACCTCAAGGAGGCAAACAGTCCCATTTTCCTGAGCCATCTTGTCGGACTCTAATTCTCTTTGACTAAAATCCAGTCTCCCCTATGATGGAAGAGTAAACATAATCAAGGTCTCTATGGGAATTATCAGCGCTGGTGCCACGGATATCGGGCGGAAACGGAAAACCAATCAGGATTCCATTTGTCTGGACCCCTCTCATAATTTTTATGCTGTCGCAGACGGCATGGGCGGACATAATGGCGGAGACATAGCTTCGCAGATGTCGGCCAAGCTCATGCCTGAGTACATGGCAGCGCACACTAAATCCGAGCCAGATGTTCTGATGAAAGAAATGATTCAGACAATCAATCAGGCAATTCTCGATAAAGCGAACGCCACTCCCGATCTTCACGGTATGGGAACGACCATTTCCGCGATTCATTTTGCTGGTCCTCAACTTTTCATCGGAAATGTGGGCGACTCACGCGTTTACATGATCAATAATTATAATATTTATCAGATGACCCGCGACCATTCCTTTGTTCAGGAAAAACTGAATATGGGAATTTATACCCGGGAAGAAGCTGTCAAAGACCCCCAGAAAAACGTTCTGGTACGATCCGTCGGATTTGATCCGGACGTTCTGGTGGATGTGTTCCACTACCGTATCTGCAAAAATGACATCTTTTTAATCTGCTCTGACGGATTGCACGGCAAAGTCAGTGATGGTGACATTCTTCACATCGTAAAAAAGAATATTCCGAATCCAGCTGAGGCCACAAAAGGGCATCTGGAAGACGCTGTTCAAGAGCTGATTCAACAGGCGAATGATAACGGTGGTCAGGATAATATTTCGGTCATCATCGCCATTGCGAAAGCTTAATCTTTCTCACGATTTATATTCACAAAATACCGTCTGCCACTTAAAATAATCGGCATATGGATAAGTACTACACTGTGATGGTGGTCCCTGAGAAACAGAAAGGGGTCCGCACCTATCGTATCCCCACCGTTCTCTTTAAATCCCTCGCCTTCCTGCTCGTGATGCTCACGATGCTGGTGGGAGTCCTTGCGTACGACTACTGGAAAATTCTCCAGCAGGTTTACGAGAACAAACATCTCTCAATCGAAAACCGTCAGCTGAAAGAACAGATCCAGCTCTTCCAGATGAAAATGAACACTCTTTCGGACGATTTGAAGCGAATTAATACTTTTGAGAAAAAACTCCGCGTGATCACGGGGCTTGAAGATGTCACAAGTAAGGATCCGATCTATAAAGGCGAAAAAGATGAGGAAGGAAAAGAAAGTTTTCCGCTGAAGGATCTTAATTCTTCGCTCGACTTCACCATTGATCTCAATATCGAAGATCAGCCGCGCTTTAAAGAACTCAAATCTCTCTACGATAAAAAAATTGCCGCGACTCTCGGGCTGGAACGCTCTTACCTTCTGACTAAGCAGTGGTCAGATCTCGCGCGCAGAAGTTTTTCTCTCTCACAGGATTACGCAAAATTTGATTACAAGTATTACCAGGTCAAAGATGTCGTGGAGAATATCGAAAGCAACATCCACGAGCTTGATCAGTTTCTCCTGGATAAAGAATCATTCCTTTCTTCCACTCCGACCATTCTTCCGGCCGATGGCTGGATCACGTCGTATTTTGGACAACGAATTTCTCCCTATCTCGGAAAACTCAAAATGCATGAAGGTCTTGATGTTGGTGCTCCTTACGGAACCAAGGTCAACGCACCTGCAGATGGAATCGTGACTTTCTCCGGTGAGAAAGCAGGTTTCGGAAAATTCGTTCAGGTTGATCACGGTTACGGCATTGAAACAATTTATGCCCACAACCAATCCCTTCACGTGAAGGCCGGACAAAAAGTTAAACGCGGCAATCTCCTTGCTGCCGTCGGAAATACCGGACACTCCACGGGCCCCCACCTTCACTATGAAGTCAGAGTGAACGGTATTGCTGTTGATCCCCTCTATTTCATTCTCGAGTAAAAAAAAAGGTTTTGTATGTTTGATTCAATGATGAAGAAAATTTTCGGCACTAAACAGGAACGTGACATCAAGGAACTTGAGCCTACCTTAGTTGCGGTCAACGCCCTTGAGCCCAAGTACAAGGCGATGTCTGATGCTGAACTCAAGGACCAGACCCGTATCCTTCGCGATATGCTTCAGAATAAGGGTGCCACTGTCGGTGATATTCTTCCGGAAGCTTTTGCTGTCGTCAGAGAGGCTTCAAGCCGAGTTCTGAAAATGCGCCACTTCGACGTGCAGATTCTCGGCGGTGTTGTTCTCCATCAGGGAAAAATCTCCGAGATGAAAACCGGTGAAGGTAAAACTCTTACTGCGACCCTCGCTCTTTACCTCAATGCACTTTCCGGCAAGGGCGCTCACCTTGTTACCGTGAATGATTATCTCGCTGCCCGCGATTCTCATGAAATGGGCCAGCTCTATACATGGCTGGGACTCACTGTGGGTTGCATTCTGACCAACATGGATGATGAAGACCGCAAGGGCGCTTATCTCGCAGACATTACCTACGGAACAAATAACGAATTCGCTTTCGATTATCTCCGCGACAATATGAAGTTCGATCTCAAGGATTATGTTCAGAGAGAGCATCACTACTGTATCGTCGATGAGGTCGATTCCATTCTCATTGATGAAGCAAGAACTCCCCTCCTTATCTCCGGTCCTTCAGAGGGAGATACGCGCCTTTACAGTGTTGTGAACAAAATCATTCCGCAGCTTGAGAAAGAGAAGCATTACACGGTCGATGAAAAAGCGAAGTCCGCTGTCCTCACTGAAAACGGAATCATCCGCGTTCAGGAACTTCTGAAAATCGGAAACCTTTACGACATCAAGAACATTGAGCTTCTTCACCATGTAAACCAGTCTCTCCGCGCTCACACTCTCTTCCACCTCGATGTGGATTATGTTGTCCGCGAAGGGAAAGTCATTATCGTTGATGAATTCACAGGTCGTCTGAAAGAAGGATCGCGCTGGTCTGATGGACTCCACCAGGCAGTTGAAGCAAAAGAACTTGTGGATGTGCGTTCAGAGAACCAGACTCTCGCGTCCATCACATTCCAGAACTATTTCCGACTTTATTCAAAACTCTCCGGTATGACCGGTACTGCTGACACTGAAGCAGAAGAGTTCATGAAAATTTATAGCCTCGAAGTTGTCGTGATTCCGACAAATTTACCTATGGTCCGTGACGATCAGCCGGATGTCGTTTATTCCTCACGCCAGGGTAAATACGAGGCCGTCGCCAACCTCATTGAAGATTGTCACAAGAAAGGCCAGCCCGTACTCGTGGGAACAATCTCGATTGAATCTTCAGAGATCATTTCCAATGTTCTTACCAAGAAAGGCATTAAGCACGAAGTCCTGAACGCCAAGAACCATGCCCGCGAAGCGGAAATTGTCGCAAACGCCGGTCAGAAAGGCGGAGTGACGATTGCTACCAACATGGCCGGCCGTGGTACCGACATCAAACTTTCAGCTGATACAAAAGCTGCCGGCGGACTTTTCATCATCGGTACTGAACGCCATGAATCCCGTCGTATCGATAACCAGCTCCGTGGTCGTTCAGGTCGTCAGGGTGATCCGGGGAAATCGAAATTCTTCCTCTCACTTGAGGATGATCTCATGCGGATCTTCGGATCTGACCGGATCAAGGGCCTCATGATTAAAATGGGGATGAAAGACGACGAGCCTATTGAACACAACATGATCTCAAATGCGATCGCAAAAGCGCAGAAGAAAGTTGAGACACACAACTTCGATATCCGGAAGCATCTTCTCGATTTCGATAACGTCATGAACGAGCAGCGGAAAGTGATTTATAAAATCCGCCGCGACATACTGAACGATGAGGCCAATCACGAGCTCGTGACAGATTTCATCGAGGAAGTTGCATTCAATCTCGCGGAACAATTCCGTCCTGAGAAAAAGAATCCGTCAGTGCGCGATTACAACTGGGAAGAGATCAATAATCAGCTTCGCCCGTTCTTTAATACAGACACCGCTTTCACACCGGAAAATGCTTCAAGCAAGCATCAGGGTGATATGGCAGCTTACTTCAAAGAAGCGGGACATGAGGCCATCATCAGGAAATTCGCGGGCCTTGATCCAGAACAGGTCAAGCTCACGTATCGTGAAGTCCTTCTCGCGACTTTCGATCAATTCTGGAAGGATCATCTCCTTGCTATGGATCACCTGAAAGAAGGGATTAACCTCCGCTCTCACGGTGGTAAGGATCCTCTCGTTGAATACAAGCGCGAAGCTTATACAATTTACGAAGGGATGAAATTCGCCATCAAGCGCGCAGTTGTTGAACGTATGTCTCACATGCGTCT
>JAYVHR010000259.1:0-2053 GCA_043771075.1 Bacteriovoracaceae bacterium | reverse complement strand
GGGAATGGCGGGTTGCTTACTGGATGTCCGATAGACGGTAGCGAGCTTACAGGCCGAAGGATAGAGCTTACAGGCCTTATTGAGATAGGGGACGATGTCCTGATTTGGTTTCCGTTTTTGCTGCAGGTTACGTGCGAGGTGATAACACCCGACGTTGTCGTTGAATTGATTACAGGCCCGATCAAAATAGTTTCCAGATCTCTCGAGCTCTCCACTTTTTTCGACATGGAGCCCTGCTTTCAGACAGCCATTTCCTGACTGAAGATCACAGGAAACGTCGAACAGAAGAGTCGCACGATCTGCTTCATTCCGGCGGGAGAGAGAGTCTCCAGCCTCAATGCAGGCGAATGAATCTCCCAGAGCGCAGGCGATCGAATAGTGAGTAATGCTTTTATCCTGATCACCTTTTAGTTTGAACAGAAAGCCCAATCCTGCATTGACTGGAACGCTTGCGGGACGATCGACTAAGAGATCCTGAAGATAGAGTATGGCTGCGTCCGGATTTTCTTTTTGTTTTTTGAAAGCAATGTGAGTCATGAGACTTTCTTTGGAGTCATTGCAACCCTTGTGAAGGGCGTCCTGCTGAAAACAGGCCTCAATAATCCGCAGAGCTTCGGGTAAATCGTTTTTCTCTTTCATGAGTGTTGCATAGGCCACGAAATCTTCCGGCGAAGCCTTGCCACTTTCAATCAGGACTTTGAAGTCTTCCTCCTGTTTCACTTTCTCATTCATGTGCTGATAGACGTGGATGCGATTCCTCAATGTATTCTGTACATAAAGACTCTTGGGATTCATCTCATTTGCGAGATTGAGACTGGCGAGTGCTTTCGGATTATCGATGTGAAGATACTTCATGAAATCGAACATGGCCCTGATCTGAGGCTCCTGCTCCAGTTTCGTAAATTCCTCGTAGAGTTCAAAAGTAAGCTTCTTGTCACCCTTTGCCCAGGCCAGATCCAGACGAAGGAGGGTGGAGAATTTATGTCCGGAAAGTTTGGGTGTGACGTTCTTAACAAGCTCTGCCGCCTGCTCGAGGGCCTTTGGATCGTAGTCGTCGTTAGTGATAAGAGCATCTCTCAATACTGATCTCGCCTTCACTGCCTGATACAAAGGATCCAGGTTACTTTCTTTCAGTTTGGCGGCCAGCAATTCTTTGACTGCAAGGGCGCGGTTATGGTCACCGAAGACCACTCCATAATAAGCTTCCTCGAACATTTTGCCGGATGGGAGAGCAGTCCAGGAATCCAGATAGCTTTTTCTTTCGGTCTCTTTGTTAACTTTTTGTTCCATCAAGTTGAAGGCGTCCTGTTTGTCGATATTGATAAAGTAAAAATCTCCCTCGCGATGGATATTTTTGGTGAGTGTGAGTTGTCTCAGTGTTGTAGCCTTGGCTTCGGCCATGCTGACTTCTTTAGCTGCCGAGAAAAGAAAACGGATTTTTTCGCTGTTATTACTCTTGGCATCACTTTCAGAAGATTTTAGAGCGCGATTCACTCTCGGAGAAACATAGGCATCGAGGAGGGCAACAGGAAAACTTAATTTTCCGGAGTTCACTTTCACATCCTGATCCCGGATGATGGCCTTCTGAACATTCCAGTGCACTTCAACCGGCTGCGAATTAAAGGTTGAACTCAGTCTTATCTCAACGGGATTTGTTCCTTGGAAAGTCATCTTCGAATGTCCGAGGGTGGCCTCATCCAGTATTATTTTCGAAGTGAGAACATTGATTGATTTCTGGTCCTGCGGGATTTCCACTTCGACATCTGAGAAGTTGAATGAATAATTCACCATTTTAAGTTCCAGGGATTTCGCTTTCATCCGAACCTGACCGCCCCAGCTGAAATGGCCCGAGACTTTCTCGCTATTAATACGGAAATCAGGAGTGTCGTATTTCAGCGAGGGAATTTCCACATTCAAGCTGCCACTTTCTGCTTCAAAATTTACGATGATATCTGAGTTGAGAAATTCAGATCCTTGCCCGTTATCGCCAGTCTTGAGTTCGATAGTCCCGGTGTGTGTACCAAGGCCCAATCGATGAGTGATCCGATAATTC
>JAYVHR010000258.1:0-2470 GCA_043771075.1 Bacteriovoracaceae bacterium | reverse complement strand
ATGCCCAACAACAGTGCGCGAGCAATGTTACTGAACTCAAGACTCTTGTAGGTAACAGCGATATCTCTCTTAACTGGAAAGAAACTTCAAAAAGTAACCCACTGACTCTCAGACTTTCTAATGCTGGAGGTGCCCTTCGCCTGAAACTGACGAATCAGAAAGGTGACTGGGCCGATGTCACAGGCGTTATCTGTAAGAAGGCCACTGATTCTTATGTGGCCCGTGTAAGTAACATTGTCTGGGGTCCGGCGGCTCCGGGAATGGTGAAAGCGGCAGGGATCAAATCGATTAACCTGAAACTTCCTTATCAGACACAGCTTAAAGTTTCGGTTTCTCTTTTCAGCTTCGACTTCGGTCCACTTTAGTCTTTTTCCTTATTCTTCAATTAATCACAAAAAAAATCCCGCATTCGCGGGATTTTTTTTTATCAGAGTAAGAAGTTGAGGAGCCAGGAAGGAAGGGTGATAAGTTTCATCATGAGAACTTTGTTTTTGCTTGCCCCGTAGATGTTCAGTGGCTTGCCTTCACCGTCGATTCCAGTCCCATCGGGCTGGATCTGAATCCCTTTTTTCGCCCGTCTTAAGATGCTGTCTTTCACTTCGAGGGACAATTCATCATTGCCGCGGCAGAAGAGGGCCATCTCTGTGTTATAGAAGTTTGAACGGTTATCGATGTTGTATGTTCCGATCATTACTTCCGTATGAGTGTTCGATTCATAAACCTGAGACTTATCATGAGTTCCCCAGCGTGCTTTTTCTGCTTCTGCGCTCATGGCCGGTACATCATTCAGGAATTTTCCGTCATGCAGGAAGATTTTAATTCCGGCGCGGGCCCAGGCCTTAATATAAAGATAAAGATTGGCCGCAACATACACTGCATCGGTTGAAGCAAGCGAGTTGGTATAGACATTGATGTCTACCTTATTACCCAGGAGATGCTTCATGACTTTTCTCGTGCGACCGTTATGGATCATATAAGGAGAAGAGAGAGTGAAGGCCTTGTTCACTTCGAGTGTCTTTTCTGCCAGAGTCTGGCGGAGGAAGCGGAATTTATCCAGGTACTTTTGTTGCAGGCGACTTTTGAAATTTGCTCCCGGAGCATCCGTCGAGAAAGTAGCTGTCGGACAATCATGCAGTTTATAGGTCTCGAGAACTTTCACGCCGACGTCGGCCATGCGTGAGCGGATGAGTGTTTCCTCCGGAGATTCCTCGAGAAAAGCTTTAGCCTTCGCTACTTTTGCGTCCCACTTCGAGGCACGGACTTCGTTGTTTTCGTTTCTCTCTTTACGCTTGAGCTTCACTGAGATTTTGTGATTAAAGAACTGATCAAAACTTTCTCTCATGACTTTTGCCATCGGGCCTGTCACGTAGATATCGCGGTCATAAAAGTTAAATTCATGAGAGATATCAAAATAGTCGTCGCCGATATTCCGTCCGCCGGTGATCGCCTCGGTGTCATCAATCGAGAGGAGCTTACGGTGATTGCGGAACTGGACAGTGGAAATCTTAACAATCGGTGCGTTGTTATAATACTTCACTTCGATTCCGAAGGGGGCAAGCTCAGCTGCGTAGTAAGTGTTGAACTTGAAAGTGGCAAAATTCTTGTCGATGAGGATTCTGACTTTCACTCCGCGCTTAGCTGCTTCCACGAGTTCACGCGTGAAGATCTTGGCGGCAATATCGGTATTATAAATGAAGTATTCGACTTCAATATTTTTCTGCGCACGACGGATCATCTGCAGGCGAAGTTCCAGAGCTGCGACACCACTATCAATCACCATGACTTTGTTACTCTGGTTCTCCTGAACCTCGTAAAAAGGATAAGGGATAACCTCTCCGAGCTTGCTGCTGGCAGCAGTGGCGGTAAAGGAGAGGGACAAAAGAAGAATAGTAATTAAGTGTCTCATGCCGGAATTCTATCTTCCGGCAGGTAGTTTTAAGAAATCTTTGAAAATTTACCGGGTGGTGTCCATCGATTAGACACCCGGGGTTTTACACTGCCAGGGACGGTTCTTCAGGAAGTTAGAGAGGAACATCGCCAGGACCGCATAAGTGAGGAAGATGTAATAGCCAGGTTGCAGGGACGTCCCGTTAGTGGTCATCACATTGAGGTCTGCGCCCGCTTCCTTAATGTTATTCAGCTGACTGTTGATTACCCCGTTAAAGCCGATATAGGCCATGAAGATAGCGACCACCAGGACGTCCGCCATGGACCACTTGCCTGACTTCAGGACGAAGAAATTGACCAGTTTCCGGCTACGGGCCGAGCAGTAGTCGTAATAGTACGCAAAAGTCGAAAGAATCTTAAGCAGTGGGAAGAGAACACTGAATGTGACGAGGAGAACTCCCACGAGCTTCATCTGAAGTTCCTTGTGGGTAATCATGAGGTGGAATACATCCAGGATACTCTTACTCTGGAAGAAGAGAATCTGATCCTTGAAAGTCACTTCGTGATCAAAGAGTACAAAGGA
>JAYVHR010000257.1:0-3850 GCA_043771075.1 Bacteriovoracaceae bacterium | reverse complement strand
GCAAGTCCTGTTGTGGAGTTGAGCTGAAGAAAGCTGATAAGACATGAAAGGATAAAGATCACGTCAATGAAGATCGCGAAGGCCCCTGCGCTCACGATTTCTCTTACGGCATCAGTATCATTCATGAGACGCGCGAGAACTTCACCCAACGGATAATCCTCTTGCTTGGCCCTTCCTTTCTGCTTGAACGGGGCGCGGAGCCAGAGAGAGAAACTTTTTTCACGAATCGACATCAGAAGAAGCTGGATGTAGCGATGGGTGGCGAGCTGGAACAGAAAGCGGTTAAGATATTCTCCGCAGAACAGAAAACCGAGAAGCATAAGATTCGTGCGGTAAGCACTTTCCGTTCCGAGCGACTCATAGAACTGAGTGATCAGCCTGGGCGTAAAGTATCCTGTCAGTGCCGAGACACCGAGATTGATAAATATAAATACAGCAAGGAACCACTCTGACTTAAGCCAGAGGTAATTCAATAAGCTGTTCTTTGAAAAAGTGGACAACTTTATTTTCCTTCAGGACTTCAGAGACAGGTCCTTCACTTTCAATACCGTTTTCACGTGAAATATAAATCGCTTTGTGGGAGAGCCTCACAGTCGTTAACCGGTGGCTGGAAATCACAAAAGTTTTTCCGATGCATTCCGGACTTACCTTTAGGGCTTCTATGATTCTTCTCTCGAGAATGATATCAACCGAAGAAAAAGGATCATCCCAGATAAGCGTATTTGCCCCGGACATGAGTGAACGGATGAGAGCGATGCGCTTCATCTGTCCACCTGACAGGCGCTTTCCATTCTCCCCGACTTCAAGATTAAGTATTTTCTCCGGAGATGCATCCAGCGAATCAAGCTGGAACATGGTGATAAAATATTTGGCGCGTTCCCGGGCCGCTTCATCGGGTACCGGTCCGAGAAATATATTTTCCTGAATGGTATCGTTAAAGAGATACGGTTCCTGCTGAACCATGGAGATCTTATCGCCTCTCAGGATGAGCGAAACAGCTAGCTTCGTCTGGAGATAAGTTTTCCCGCTACCGGTTTCCCCGAAAAGAACATTCCAGCGCCCTTTCTCGACTTCGAGTTTCACCGGGCGATGCCAGAATTCAAACGAGAGCGAAAGACTCTTTTCAGTATCATTCATCGGAATATGCGTAAGTTCTTTTTCTTCTTCTGACGGAACATCAATCATGTTGTGAAGGTCTTTCACCCTTCTCCATGCCGCGAATCCCTGGGACATCACAACTGCCACCCACGACATGAACATCACGGGTTCCAGGAACAGATAAAGAAACCCGGAAAAGAAAACGAGATCCGATGTGGATCCACCGTGCTGCTTAATCAGAAGTGACGCCCACAAAAGAGAAGCACCGAGACCGAGTTTCACATACGGGCCGGAGATCGCAAAACCGATCGATGATTTAAAGAAAAGAGATAGTTCCTGCCCCGAAAGTTTAACGAACCCGACGATGAAGTTTTTTTCCTGGTGGAAATTCTTGATCGTCTGCTTCGCCTGGTAAGCTTCTATGATGTATTGCTGGACTTCGCCTTTCTTGTCCGCCATTTTCTTAAAAAGTTTCTGGTTAATGAAAGTCATGACGGTAAAAAGAAACACACTTGAGAAGAGTGGAGTAAAGGCCGGCCAGAGGTAGGGATCTGTGGAGTTGAGCTTGGGAACCAGGATGAATGCCGCAATAATGAGATTACAGATCTGGAGAAGTCCGAATCCGATAAAGGCGCGGAGATTGTTGATGTCATCAAAAAGTATCTGGAAAATCTGTCCCTGAGAGTAAGACTTGAAGCGGGTGGTAGGCACAGACTCGAGCTTTTCCAGAAGCTCCATCCGGAGAAGTTTCTGCTGAACGCGCGCGGGATAGAAAAATAAAAGCCGTGAGAGAGTCCTGAAAATCAGAATTCCCAGTGCCAGGCCCACAAAAACCCATTCCGAAACTTCCGACAGTCTTCCCTGCCCCAGAAGCTCCGTCAGCGCGCGGATTCGCTCGGGAATTTGAACCTGAAGGAACTGCAGGAGGGCAAGACTTAGGAAAGCTCCGAGATAGAACCTCCAGAATTCCCATGCGTGCGCAAGTATCCAGGGTCCGAACCGGCGTCGTAATCGCGTGGTCATAGAGGGGTAAATTTAACGTGGTTTCTGCTCAAAGTCATTGAAACCTACGAGAGATTTTCGTGACAGGGCCCGCATTTTTTCCTAATATGTTTTGCACAGTGCGAGGTTAGCTCAGCGGTAGAGTCCTTGGTCGACATCCAAGTTGTCACAGGTTCAAATCCTGTACCTCGCACCATTTTTCTTTCTTTTTATGCCTGTCCCGGAATTGGCAAACACTCCATGACTTCGACATTCTCACCTGGAAAAATAGAGAAATGCGGGTGATTCAGAAACATTTTCGCAGCATCTTCCTGAGTCTGCGCTTCAATAATCACAAATCCACAATCCGTATTCACCTTGGGTGAGATCCCTTGCTTATTCACCTGAAGAGTTTTTCCCAAAGGTCCGCCCGGATAGATGAGATTCGGGGAATGATCCTGCATCCATTTTCCCCAGGCCTCCATTCCCTGCTGAACTCTTTTCTGCATCTGTTCTGAGGAAAGACTGTTCCATTCTTCATTTCCCTTATTAGGTTCTCCACGGAAAACAGCTAAGAATTTTTTCATGCTTTCACCTCATAAAGTTTTTCATGTGCGCTTAATGCTCGCTTGAAAGCGGGCCTTGATTCATTTCTCTTCACATAAGACGCGAGATTCCCATACTGGTCCATCGTTCCGAGAAAACCAGCAGTCTTCAGTACTGTTGTCATGACAATGTCAGTAATGCTGAAGCTTTTTCCAAAAAATTCTCTCTCGCCCAGCTCCTTAGACAGAGCGACCAGTCGTCCATCAATAATTTCTTTCGCTTTCGATTTTATTGATTCAGGCGAATCCGGATCGATCTTCAGCAGGAAATAATGAAACATATACGGCTCGACCGAATTAAGGGCCGCGAACAACCATGTGTAAACATACGCGCGTTCAGTCTCATCAGTCGGCAGAAGTTTTTTATGCTTTTCGGCCAGGTGAAGCAGGATCGCACCGGTTTCAAACATAGAGAGATTGTCTTCAGTAAAGTATGGCACCTGTCCGAAGGGCTGCTGCTCTTTATAAGGTTCTTTTTTTGTTTCCGGATGAGGATAACGAATTTCTTCGTACGGAAGGCCCAGCTCTTCCAGCATCCAGCGGACGCGGAGTTCACGAACAAGTCCTTTCGTCATTTCCGGAATACCTGTCAGACAACTAAAGCGGATCACTGATTAATCTCCGGTTCAACAAGTTGGGCGAGCTTGATTAAGGATTCCTGCCATCCGAGGTAACACATTTCGGCCGGAATCATATCGGGAATGCCTTCCTGCTTGATGGTCAACTCCGTCCCGCACATCACTTCTCTGAATTTAATTGTGACTGTCATTTCCCCGGGAAGGCTAGGGTCATCGAATTTATCACTGTAAACCAGAAGTTCATTTGGCTTGATGGTTTTGAAAGTTCCGCCCCATGAATGTTTCTGATCATTGGTAAAATTTGTGAACGACATCCGGTAACTTCCGCCTTCCTTAAACTCATAAGACTGAACTTCACAGATATAACCGAAGGGAGGAATCCAGACAGTCTTGGCCTTGGCACTGGTAAACGCCCTGAAGACTCTGGCGACGGGTGCCTTAAGAACGCGATGTAGGTTTACTGTATTTGACATATTTATTTCTCCTGAATTTCTACTTCTTAAAAAGAAGGTGAATATAATTCTCTAAATGATCTACACTTTCAGCCGCCAGCTTCACGTCTCCACTCGCCTTGGCGAGAATGAACGA
>JAYVHR010000256.1:0-2251 GCA_043771075.1 Bacteriovoracaceae bacterium | reverse complement strand
GTCGTGGCATTGGAAACGTTGAGACTCTCGACGTTTCCGGTGCCCGGGATGGAAATCAATTCTTCCATTTTCTTAAGCAACTTTTCCGAAAGTCCCATTCCTTCAGCACCCATGAACACAATCGATTTCTCAGGAAACTTCACCTGGAAAAGTGATTTCCCTTCATGCGATGAAGTTGAGAATGTTTTGAATTTATTTTTTTTCGCGAAATCAAAAACTTCAGTCCAGTCCGACACATGAACGGCCGGGACACTTTCGTATCCACCTTCACTCGTACGGATCGCGGACGCTGAATTGGCGACAGGAACTTTGGCGAGATAGACAATTCCCGTCACACCGAAGTGAGCGGCACTTCTCATGATGGCACCGAGGTTATGCGGATTTTCCACTTCCTCCAGTGCAAGGACGAGATTCCTCCCCTGACCATTCATGATGTCTTTGACAGTCGCGGCGGGTTTTGTCTTTACGAGGAGAACCACACCTTCGTGATGCGTGGCCTTGGAAATGCTATCGAGTTCCTCGGTCGTCACCACGTGATAAGCGAGCTTATTGTCCACCAGGTGGCGGATCATCTTCTTGTACTCAAAGACCCCATCCTGGGTGATATAGGCCCGGATGATGTCCTCGGGACGCTTTTCGAACAGTTTAAGGGCGGCATGGCGGCCGTAGACCTTCATTTCCAGGTTTTTTTTCGGATCTTTCATATGGTCTGCCTTTTAACATGGTGAAGCTTTGGTGTATAGACTGGGAATGCAATTTACCGGATATCTCGCCATTCATGACTTCAATCAGGAACTCGAAAAAGAATTCGAAGTCAGGGGTGTGAAAATTCATGAAAAAAAAGACCGGGTTTATCTGGTCGAGGGCGACGGTCCTGACATGATCTGGGCCCAGATGACCGCCCGGAATCTCGAAAAGATAGCGATCACTTCAATTAATGATGGGACAAAAAAACTGAAAGAAAGAGGCCGCAACTGGGGCCTCTTTACAGTCAGTAATCACCGCCGCGCTCAGCTCATTCAGGATGAACTTCCGAAATTCAACACCAAACCCATTCCCTTTCGCCACCCGATTCCTTCAGGCCCCATGGGTTTCTGGACTTTGTGGGATACCAACGAAATTCTCGCCACTCAAACGACCTCTTCCCCGTTTGCTCTGGGTGAAATGGATTTCCTGGAAGACAAAGTCATGCCGCCTTCGCGCGCTTACTTAAAGCTCTGGGAATTTTTCACGGTCTACGCCCCTGAGGCCGTGCATGGTGGAACGGCCATCGATGTGGGTTCCTGCCCCGGTGGATGGACCTGGGTCCTGCGCACCCTGGAATTTGATAAAACATACAGTGTCGATAAGGCACCGATTGAAAAACGCATCATGGATCTTGGTCAGATAGAGTTCCGGAAAGAAAGTGCCTTTGGTCTGGATCCCAAGGACTTCGGCGAGATCGAATGGTTCTGCTCCGACATCATCTGCTATCCGGAAAGGCTCCTCACACTCGTGAAGAAATTTCTGGCCGCCGGTACGGTGAAAAATTTTGTCTGCACGATCAAATATCAGGCCGAAACTGACTGGGAAAATACGCTGAAGTTTCTCGAGATACCAGGCTCGCGGATTGTTCACCTTCATCACAATAAGCATGAAGTGACGTGGTTTTTAAAGGGAGCAAATTCGTGAAGTACTTCGAAGGTTCTAAAGTTGTCCGGTTAAAGCTCATCCGGGATGTTTCCAAGCACATCAAGCGTGGAAACCCGTGGGTTTTTGCTGATGCCGTTGAAAAAATAAAGGCCGCTGAAGGCGCTTACGCTATTCTCTCCAGCAGCAAGGGCGAAGTTGTTGCTCATGGTTTTTATTCTCCCTCAACCAATCTTGCCTTTCGTGCGGTCACTCTCAGCGACAAGAAATTTTCCGACGACACTGTTGTCAGGCGTTTCCGCCGGGCCATCGAAAACAAAAAGCATCTCCTGACCCGTGATAATAAATGCCTCCGCGTTTTAAACGGCGAGGGCGACGAGCTCCCGGGTGTGGTGGCTGATTACTACGACGGCGTTCTGGTTTTGAAACTCGACGGCACAGCTGCTGAAGCGTTCTGGAAAAAAGAGGCCATCGCTGAATATTTCATGGAGCAGGAGATTCTTCCTGTTTCCTGTGTTTACTATAAGCGCAAAAACAAAGAAGAAGATAAAGGGATGATTCTTGCGGGTGCCTGTGACAGGCTCACTGACCTGGAATTTCTCGAACACGGAGTTAAATTCCG
>JAYVHR010000255.1:0-2121 GCA_043771075.1 Bacteriovoracaceae bacterium | reverse complement strand
GAGTGCACCTGCGAGAATTCCGATCTGATGCATTTCACCTTCCGGAGTCGTGATGAGAATCAGATCATTGGTCGCCGACATTTTCTGATAGTGATGACCAATCATCTGACCAATGTGAGACGAAACGATCGCCGATAAAGTGTGTTCCTGAGCAACCGAAAGTTCTCCCCGGGAAACTTTAAGACCGATCTGCTGAAAAAGCGGAATCAGAATATTGAGACAGAGATCTCTTGGTGTCACAAGATTGCGGGCCTTCTCAAATTCATGCGAAATAATGTCGAGCTTGTAAGCTTCAAGTGCGAGATGAAGACTCGCGAGAATTTTATCGTAATCCACTTTGTCGTGATGAGGGGTGACAACGTGCCTCTCATCGTAAGGGCGATGAAGGAGAGTGGAATAAATCTGCTTAAGTTCCGGAAGCTCTAGGTGAGCAATTTTTCCAATACTCTGTCCCAGCTCCGTCAGCTTATAAAGAAGGGCCAATTTTTCAATGTCTTTATCTGAATACAAGCGGTGCTTGTTTTCAGCGCGGTCCGGCACCACCGCGTTGTAGCGTTTTTCCCATGCCCGAATTGTCGCCGAGGCGACACCGGAGAGTTGAGAGGCCACTTGGATGTTGAAGTATTGCATAAGGAATAAGTACCATGGTTAAGTTTGGAAATGAAGCACGCCGGGCCGTTATGCCTAGACAAAGAAAGGACAAAACATGGACAACGCCAAAACCTATCCCGTGAAGAAATCCCTCGAAGGGAAAACCTATCTTGCGGGAATGAAAGAGTATCGGGAGATTTATGAAGAATCAGTCACAAATCCGGGAAAGTTCTGGCTGAAAGCGGCAAAGAATCTCGACTGGTTTCGCTTCCCTGAAAAAAGCCTCGAAGGTGATTTCAGCGGAGTGAATTATTCATGGTTTTTGGGCGGAAAATTAAACGCATCCTACAATTGTCTGGATCGTCACCTCGCGACTCGGGCAAATAAAAACGCACTCATCTGGGCCAAGGATGAACCCGGCGAATATCAGGAAATTACCTACCGAGAAGTTTATGAAAATGTCTGCAGGCTATCCAATCTCATGCAGGCCCACGGAGTGAAGAAAGGCGATCGAGTCTGCATTTATCTTCCGATGATTCCGGAACTCGTTTATTCCGTTCTCGCCTGTTCGCGTATTGGTGCCATTCACTCTGTTGTGTTCGGAGGATTCAGCGCTGAATCTAAAAAAGGCCGCATCCTCGATGCTGAATGCCGATTTGTGATCACCGCCAATGAGGGCTTGCGCGGAGGAAAGAAAATTCCACTCAAGGCGATTACCGATGAAGCGATCAAAGATCTTCCGTTCGTGGAAAAAGTTCTCGTGGTTCATCGCACGGAAGTCAAAGTGCCGATGAAAGAAGGAAGAGACATTTCCTACGAAGATGAGATGAAAAAATTTCGCCCGGTTGCTCCTTGTGAGGAAATGGATGCCGAAGATCCGCTGTTTATTCTCTACACATCAGGCTCGACTGGAAAACCAAAAGGTGTTCTGCACACGACCGGCGGTTACCTCACATATTGCTCTTACACTCATAAATATGTTTTTGATTACAAGGAAGACGAAGTTTATTTCTGTACCGCTGATGTAGGCTGGGTGACGGGGCACTCTTACCTGGTTTACGGTCCCATGGCCAATGGTGCGACTTCGGTACTCTTTGAATCCATTCCCACTTATCCGGATGCCGGAAGATACTGGAGAATTATCCAGGATCTGAAAGTGAATATTTTCTACACTGCTCCCACTGCACTCAGGACTCTCGCCGCTTCCGGTGATGAGTTCGTGAAAAAATATAATCGCGATTCGGTCCGGATTCTCGGAACTGTCGGAGAGCCGATCAATCCGGAAATCTGGAAATGGTATCACGATGTCGTCGGCGAAAAACGTTGCGATATTGTCGATACCTGGTGGCAAACCGAGACCGGAGGAATTCTTATCTCTCCGATTCCCGGAGTGACTCCGACTAAACCCGGATCTGCGACTCTTCCATTCTTTGGCGTCAAACCCATTATCGTGAAACCCGAAACGGGCGAAGAGATGAAAGGCAATGGAGTTGAAGGTGCACTTTGCCTTCAGACTTCCTGGCCGGGACA
>JAYVHR010000254.1:0-9290 GCA_043771075.1 Bacteriovoracaceae bacterium | reverse complement strand
GCCTTTTCACCGACAGACCTAATGTCGACATCCCTCGCTCAATGTATGCTGACGATTATGGCGATGAAGGCGAAGGGACTGGGTTTGGAGTTCCCTGACGTAACTGTGGAACTTGAGAAGAAGATGCAGGCAAATCCACGGAAGGTGGCGGAGATTGTGCTTCGTTTTGACTGGAAGGGATTTGATCAGAAGATTTCTCCTGAACAGATGGCAACATTGAAGGACGCGGGGATGAATTGTCCGGTTGCTCTTTCAATTGATCCATCGGTCGTGAAGACTCTTCACTGGTAACATCGTCTGTCTCTGAGGGAGTAATGACTCCCGGGACGGCATCCATCATTTTTCTCTGAAGGTCCTCCGGATTCACCGCCGGGGGAAGTCCGAAGGAAATCTTATCCTCAATCGGAATGAGATTTGAATTCGCGAGATTAACAGCTTCAGTAATCCCCATATCTCTTGAGAGCAGAGCGGCCTTCATGGCCAGCACATTGCTGACCGCTGATCCGGAAGCGAGCCTCGGCTTCAGGTGAAGCTTCATATCCCCGGTTTCCAGGATTATTTTTTTTATGTCCGAAGGCTTGAGTTTTGGATTTGAATTGAGAATCTGTGCCGCGAGGTTTGAGATCCACGGGGCGGCCATGGATGTCCCGCTCGCCGGAGAATAAAGTGCAGTCCCATAGGCCTTCGGCACGAGCGACATGATCGCCACACCAGGTGCACCGATGTCGACATTCCTTTCGCCGTAATTGGAGAAGCTTGCGAGATAATCACCGTTCATTGCTGCAACCGAAATGGTATTCGGAAGTTTTATCCGCGAAGGGTAGTGATGATAACGGTCATTATCCAGGGCAGAGTTTCCGGCAGAGAAGACAAAAAGCATGTCCGGATATTTCCGGATGATTTTCTCGCTCCTGCGATAGAGCTCATCAAAATAATTGTTCACTACTTCCTGGAGTTTTTCTTCGGGGATTTCTGTCCCCGTAATCTCCCGGTGCTTTTCCCGGAATTTTGTCACGATATTCTTATAAGTTATTCCGTATGAAGCATTGATCACTTCAATTTTTCTCCGGCCGAGATAACGGCAGATTTTCGAGAATTTTTTTGAGACACGGTCGATGGAGTTTTTCACTTCCTCGCGAAATCTCGTCTCCGGAGTTCTGGCCTCAATCGGCTTAGACTCTTCAGTTGTTGAGTCATCCACCGCCACAACTGGTGTCGGCATCTGAAGACCACGAATCGGAAAGATATTGATGTTTTCTCCCTCCCGAAGTGCAATCCCCGCCACAAAAGTTCCGTGGGCATGTTTCTTGAACGCTTTCACATGCGCCATGAAATTTTTGTCAGCACTTTTTTTCTTGAACCATTCAAACTCAGACAGTGAAAGGCCTTCCTTGTGCCCTTTGGCACGGATATTCCGGTAGAGGAGAATTTCCTGAACGATGTTTGTGTCGCCAATGACGGGAGTTTTCAGATGAGAGTTGTCATGGAAATCGAGGCCCTGAAAAGTGAGAGGCTCTTCGTCTGTTTCATTCTTCAGGATTTTTGGGCGAAGGAAATCATGATCGAGGTCAAAGCCTGTATCAATGATAGCTATGGTGGCCGCATCGACCCTGAGGATGGCCATTAAGGCGAAGAGAAAAATCATGTCTTAATTGTAGGGGAGAAAATGGGGAGGCGCTATATGCCTCCCCGTAAAAAACTAGCGAGTAGCGCGGAGATTGATATCCAGAGTAAATTCGTTGTTGATTGCTTTGTCACCAAGGCTCTTGAAGAAAGAAGATGAGCCGTACTTGAGACCGTAAACTGTACGATCAACAACAACTTTTGTCTTCCCGGTCACTTCTTTGTCAGTCCATTTCCAGTCAGTCACTTTGAAAGTTACTGGCTTTGTCTGGCCGATCATTGTGAGGTCACCAGTGACTTCGAGATCTTTACCAACCATTTTTGTTTTCTTGATCATGAGTTTTGATTCCGGATATTTCGCAGTATCAAAAAAGTCTGCAGACTTCATGTGAGTGAGGAATTTCTGCTGGTATTCAGCGTCTGTGATATCCGTGTTCGACATGCTGTTCATATCTACGATGATTTCGCCACCAGTGAGTTCCGGTCCTGTGAAAACGAGGTTACCGCTTTTTACTTTTACGGCACCAGTGTGTTCGCCGGTCATTTTCTTACCAACATAAGTCACAGTCGTTTTCTCAGTATCCACAGTGTAAGTCGTCACCATTGGCTTATTCTGAGCGAAGGCACTGGTAGAGAGCATAGCGATTGAAAGTAATAATGATTTCATAAATCTCCTTTGAGGTATTTTTGTGCTTTCATCATGAGGCCAGTTCTGATAAAAAAAAAGACAGATTTTTTCATCAACTATATAAATTAAACTTATCATTATGACATTTGACCAAGTAATTGTTTTTCATAGGATTGTTGCTGCCGGTAGTTTTAAAGCAGCTGCCGCGGAGCTGCATAAGACTCAGCCGGCCATAAGTTTCTCTATCAAGAAATTGGAAGAGGAAATGGAGGCCGCTTTATTTGATCGCACGAGTTATCGCCCGACACTTACTGCGCATGGAAAAATGTTTTATGAAAAATCATTGCGGGTGCTTCAGGGCATGAGTGAGCTCGAGGGCCTCTCGAATAGTTTTCATAAAAAAGAAGAACCGGAGATCACACTATCGGTGGATGGAATTTCCCCACTGCCGCGCCTTCTGACAACCTTTCGCGATTTCGGCGATCGCTACGCCAATACCAAGCTCAATCTTACTTTTGACATTCTCTCGGAGACCGAGAGAAAAGTCCTGACCCGCGAATCGCTTTTCGGCATTACTCATTTTCTCTCCGACAATTCCCAGCTTGAGATTGTCCCGATTACTGAAGTGAAGATGATCCCGGTGATGAATCGTGAGTTATATCAGTCGAGGAAAATTAAAGTTCAGGAAGATCTTCTGGATATTTCCCAGATCGTTGTGTCCGACAATAATAAAAACGGTGCCAGTTTCGGGCTTCTGGATGAAGGAAAAAAGTGGCGGTTAAATGACGCCAACTTCAAGCGGGAAATCATTCTGGCGGGGCTGGGATGGGGGCATCTTCCGGAGCACACGATTGAAAGGGAGCTGAAGGATAAAAAACTCACTGTCATCGATTTTCCGGACATTCATCCCCGTGACCTGGCAATTCACCTCATCCGTCTGAAAAGAATCACTCTCGGGATAGTCGCAAAATCGCTCTGGAATGAATTAACCGCTTTGCATGATTAATCGGCATTGTTAGCATTGCTCATGCTGAAATTCGGTCTTTTATTTCTCCTCATCACTCCGGTCTTTGCTGCCGTCATTGATGCTCCCGTAAATCCTATCGACTTTGCACAGAACCCAACAGCGATTGAGTGGAGAAAAATCGACACGAAAAATTTCGAGCTGATTTTTCCGGAAGAAGTTACTGAAGACGCCAGACGGGTGGCACACCTTCTGGAAAAACTTTATCCCTTCGTTACGCGTTCGATGGAGGTTACTCCTCCGAAACTATCCCTGGTCCTTCAGAATCAATCTACAGTCAGTAATGCCTTTGTCACTCTCGCTCCGAGAAGATCCGAGTGGTATTTGACTCCCGCCATTGATCCCGAACTTTCCAGCACGGAGTGGTTGAAGACTCTCGCCATTCATGAATTCCGTCATGTCGTTCAGTTTGAAAGAGGACGCGAGGGATTCAATAAAGTTCTCGAGTTTTTCCTCGGTGAAGTCGGGCAGGCGATCGGACTTGGACTCACGGCACCTCCCTGGATTTTTGAAGGTGATGCTGTTGGTGTGGAAACTGCCCTCACGAATGGTGGTCGCGGCCGCCTTCCACTTTTTGAAAGAGATCTCAGGACACTTCTTCTTTCCGGAAAGAAATATCATTACGACCAGACTCATCTCGGGTCATACAACGAGTACATTCCTAATCATTACGTTTACGGATATTTCTACACGACTTACATGCGGAACCGGCTGGGAGACAATTCGGTTTCCAGGGTCATCTATCACTCGGCCCAGAATTCCTGGAACCCGCTTTCTTTCTACAACACGATGGACGACACTTTCCGGAAAGACTTTGAAAAGTTTTACCAGGATGTGATGACCGATCTCGTGACCCACTGGAAGAAAAAATATGAAGAGCTGAATCCAACGCCGTTTGAAGTGAGATCTCCCGGAAAAGAAAATGGCTGGACGAACTATACCTATCCGCAGGTGACTGATGACGGCAAGATTCTTGCTTTGCGAACCGGCCTTTCCTATATTCCCCAGTTTGTCCTGATTGATAAGAAAGATGAAAAGATTCTCTTCACCCCGGGACCACTTCAGAATGAATATGCTTACCGGCTGAGAAATAACAAACTCGCATACATCGAATGGGAAGTGGATCCACGTTGGGGTTACCGGGATTTCGGGAGACTCAGAGTTTACGACATTAAAAAGAAAAAGCACGTCCTGGATAAACGGCGGACGAAATATCGTCTGGCGGTTGGCGATCACCAGGGCGAATATATTGCGGCCGTTGAATGGGACGTGAAGCAGGGGCAGGCGATTGTCATTCTCGATGAGAAGGGCAGGGAACAGGTCCGTCAGCCGTATGATAAAAGCAAAGTCATCACATCGATCGACTGGATTAATGATGAAGAACTTGCTCTCGTCGTGAAAGACCGGAACGATCAGAAAAGCCTGATCCGCTTTCGACTCCGGAATGGAAGAGAGCGAGTCCTTCTTGATCCGGGCTTCATCAACTACGCCAATGTGAATGTGAGTGAAGGAAAAATCCTGCTCGAGAGTCCTGAATCAGGAATTGATAATATTTTTGTCGTGGAAGATACCGGTTCCCGTCAGATCACTTCCGCGCTCTTCGGTGCCTACGCACCGACAGTACACGACGGAAAGCTTTACTACGCCAACTACACCGCCGACGGTCTTGAAGTCGTGAAGAAAGAGCACCCCTGGGAAGAAGAGCAGAAATCTTCCGATAGCTTTGTTCCCTTCTATGAAAAGTTTGCGGCCCTCGAGGGTAAAGATAAACTTGATCTCACGGCCGGTCAGGAAGAACTGAAGGTCGAGAAGTATTCGCAATTAAAAAATGCGATCAACTTCCATAGCTGGGCGGTTTTAGCTCCGCCACTTTCTCCCACTGTCACACTGGCCGCTTTCTCCCGTGATATCCTGAACAAGTTCAGTCTCTCTGTTGGCACAGATTACAATCTCAACGAAAGAACTCTCCAGGGTTACGTCAGTGCAGCATGGTCACATCTTTATCCGATTTTCGATCTCCGGGCAGCTTACGGTAATCGCCGTCAGGATGTGAGAATCGGCACGCGTGAATTTGAGAATAAATGGGAAGAAGGAACTATTGAGGCCGGCATGCAGGTTCCGTGGAACCGGATTTACGGAAGATTTGTTCAGACTTTCACTCTTCGCGCCTTCACCAAACTGATCAAGGTAACCAATAAGTTTTCGACAGACTTCTCGGAAATTTCCGATGGCTCCTTGTTTTCACCGGGAGCAGAACTTCATTATTCACTTCTCTCCCGGATGGCGCGAAGGGATCTACTTCCGCGATTTGGTTTCGCCATCAATGGGAAAAAAGAAGAGGGAAGGGATATTACCGGAGATGATCAGAGAGGAAACCTAGGTCATCTCGAGGGGAGATTTTATCTCCCGGGTTTAGATCTCCATCACTCATTCCACCAACAGCTGGCCTACGAGAGGCAGCTGAACAATTTTTACGAATACGCGAGTCTGGTTTTTTATCCCCGGGGAACAAGAAGTGTTTTCCTTCAGGAATTTACGAAGTATTCAGCAAACTATGCCATGCCACTGGCCTACCCCGACTGGAACTGGTCCCGCTATTTTTATCTGAAGCGTCTCTCACTCAATCTCTTTTACGATACTTTGAACGGCCGCTACCGCACTTACACTTACCGTGCTTCTTCATACGGATGGGAAGTTCTTCTTGATACAAATTTCCTGCGTCTCGCTCTTCCGGTATCATGGGGTGTGAGAGGAAGTTATGTTCAGGAAGGATTAGAGCAGGATCAGAACTATGAAATCTTCCTTAACTCCTTATTGGGAGTCTTTTAAGGACGCTGAAGACTCTGTCTCAGATGATCCATCCGGTTACCGGGGACTTTCTCCTGAAGCTCTTTGCACAGATCCGGATGATATCCTGGCGATCGCCAGTGATCCGCTTATTCAAGGGACGTGGGTTGATCTTGGGTCCGGTTACGGTCATACAGTTCTTACGTATGCCGAAAAATTTCCAGACCGGATAGCAATCGGTGTGGAAAGAGAAACTGCGAGAGTAGAGCTCTCACGAAGAATCGCTCGTGATCTTTGTCTTCAGGTAGAAATTATTCAGGGTGATCTTCTTCATTGTAAAATCCCCGACGGACAGGTGTATTTTCTGTACTTTCCTCAGGGACATGTCCTTGATCGGGTCTTATCCATCCTCATGCAAAAAAAAGATATCATGATTGTAGCGATTGAATCGCACGGTGATCTCTTCCCCAGGCTTGAAAGAGAAAAGTGGCTGACACTTTCAAAAACAATTCCGCTGAAATCATGCCGGCTCAATTCCTATGCGCGAATTTATCATTCAAGTGGCGGCCAGGAAAAACTTGCGGGACTTCACGAATACAGTTTCCGGGAAAAAATATTTCTTGTTTCTGAGAATGGAACTTCCTGGCTTGGAGAGAGCTTTGGTCTGTATGCCAGTGGAACAAGCTATCAGCTGGTGCATCCGCCCCGGACAATTGAGGAAAAGAATGTCGTCAAAATCATGACGATAAATGAACTTAACCAGACTGAGAAGTTTCTTATCGAACTCAGACGGGCAGGAAGCATCGATGTCACAGCCGGCGAAAAAAAATATTCTGGTCCCATTCGTAAAATCATCACAGCGCCGGCCTTTTCGGTGGAATTTCCTTGTGGTGAACGGGTAGAATGGAGTCGTATCCAACTGATCAAACAGGGACAGCATTTATGTTACGAATCCTCCTCGGGCTTCTGCTCCTTACCTCATGTTCTCTAGGGACGAAGAAAACTGGTGGTCAGCACCGTTATCGTTACGAGCCCGATTTTGAATACACGATGGAAGACCTGCATGAACTCGCCCCTAGTGTGGTCATCATGGAAAAACGCGATCCCCGCGTGGGAAAACTCGACAAGCTTTTTGCAAAAGAAATGCCGGATATTAAGCGCATCGGAATCGTCGTTTTTGAATCAGAAGTTCAGGGAACGCGTTCTGGACTTTCGGAAGGAGATAAAATTTATCCTTCTGAACAGGGGAAGCAGCTCATCACTGAAAAACTGCTGGGCCTCTGGGAAGAAGGGATGCCAATTCTTGCCCCGGATCTGGAGTACGTGGCAACCGCCGACGTAAAGAAATCAAAGGCCATCAAAATGTATGGCCTCGAAGTACCGGATTACATCAAGGCCGAACGTTCAAAGATTGAACCCGATGACATTCAATGGCTGGGTCCGGGAAAAACCACTCCGCTCTTTACCATCATGAACCCGCGCGAGATGAGAGATCTTTCGTTTATGCTTGTTCCTGCTTCTGAACTAATGGGTGGTCCGAAGTGGTCGGAGCAGAACAGGATTTTCCTGAATGATATCTGCAAGGAACTTAACCTCGATGCTGTTTTAGTCCTGATGAGCGAGATTTCGTGGACTGCAGAAAGAAAAGATAAGTTTACCAATGAGAATATCGGTGAAGAGCTTGTGCTAAAAATCAAGGGTACGACACTCATTCCCGCGAGTAAGTATCACGAACGCCTGACGATTCTTAAAGAAAGAGAGCAGCATGTGGTAAACGTCGCTTACCGATATCACGAGGGCGAACTCAGATTACCGGTGAAGATCAGTATCCCGGATGAAGAAAAAAACTTCGAACAGATTGAAAAACGTCTGATCGATCCGATGTTCAAGGCCTACCGTGATCTGTCGTTCATGATGATTGACCGGATAGTCGGGGAAATCAGAAAGACTCATTGATGGAAAATATCGATTTCAAACGGCGGGTAAAATTCATTCAGAAATTCGGCAGAGCACTCCATGCTGTCGGATCTCCAGCGCACACCATTGAGGCCACACTTACAGATATGTGCCTTCTCATGGGCATTAAGGGAACTTTTCTCTCACTACCGACATCGCTGCACTCCTCTTACGCTAACGATGATGATGAAGTGACGAGGATTGAAAGAGTTGAGCCGGTTGGTGTGAATCTCGGAAAACTTTCACGGGTGGATTTTGTCTCCCGTGAAGTAATCTCCAATCAGATATCCTTCGAAGAAGGAGTAAAGAAGCTCGACGACATCATGACCCAGCCCGATCCTTTCGGTAAACGGGTCCGGGTGGCGTATTTTCTTTTCTCCGTTACCGGATTCCAGATTCTCTTCGGTGGAACATGGGGTGATCTCGTTGCATCTCTCACCGTGGGGCTGCTACTGGGAATTATTGCACTCGCCAGACCTCTGGGACTGGTTGCTCAGATGTTTGAAGCGATCGTCGCTGTGGTGGCATCTTTTGCGGCGTACATGCTCGCCAAATGGATCCCCGGTCTCAATGTGGGTGTGATCATTCTCTCGAGTCTGATTACATTCATGCCCGGATTATACATCACCATTGCGATCTCTGAAATTGCGACCCAGAATCTTGTGTCGGGGACAGCGCGACTCGTAGGTGGTGTGATGATCCTTATGAAACTCACTTTCGGAGTTTTCATCGGCAGTAAACTCGCGAGTTGGTTTAAAATTCCCGAGCTCCAGGTGGAATTCCATCAGATTCCGAAATGGGTTCCCTTTCTCACTCTTCCCATTACCGCCCTCATGTCCACGGTGAATTTCAAGGCGGAACGCTCAGACTGGAAGTGGATCACACTTGCTGGTATTTTCGGATTCAGTTGTTCAAAAATCGGCACTCATTATCTGGGCCCAGAGCTCGGTATGTTTTTCGGGGGGGCCTGTGTCGGGGCCATGAGTAATATCTTCGCGCGCCTTCAGAATCGTCCTTCGAGCATCTTTCAGTTTCCCGGCATGATTCTTCTTGTTCCGGGATCGATTGGTTACCGCTCACTCAATTTCCTCTTCGAGCGAAATGTCCTGGGCGGACTCGATACTGCCTTCAGCATGATCACTCTTGCTCTTGCCCTCGTGGTGGGGATCTTCTTCGGAAACATGATCATCAAGCCCCGCAGTTCCCTTTGATTCATAAATAGGGGCAGACCTTTCCTTGCCCCTATTCGAAACCGTCAAAATGTCAGAGTCA
>JAYVHR010000253.1:0-3218 GCA_043771075.1 Bacteriovoracaceae bacterium | reverse complement strand
CCAGAACCGATCCGGGATGGGTTCCGCTTTATCCATCGATCTCGGGTCTTCTCGTTGAGCGCGGAAGTCTTCTTTCGCATTCAGCGATCGTGGCACGAGAAATGGGAATTCCGGCCGTAGTGAGTGTTCCGGGTCTGATCAAGACAATTAAAACCGGAATGCGTGTGCGTCTGGACGGAAAAGCAGGAACGATCAAGATTCTAGAGTAAAACCTTCGAGTTTCAAAAGTTCGCGCTTCATCTTTGGCCCGTGTGCGAAACCGCCCGGGCCATTTGTTCCCACCACACGGTGACAGGGATAAATGAGCAGGAAGGGATTTTTTCCGCAGGCATTGCCGATCGCCTGAAACGCTTTCGACTTCATCGCCTTCGCAAGCTCGCCGTAGCTTCTGACTTCACCATACGGAATTTTCTTCATCTCCTTTAAGACTTTCCCCTGAAAGGGAGTCATGCCGTTCATATCAAGCGGAAGCTCGAGAGTTTTCTTTTTTCCTTCGAGATAGTTTTTTAATTCCTCATAGCAGGAATCAAAGAACGCATTCATGTCCCTGCTTTTTCCTTTCACCACTTCAATGTTCGAGATGGTTTTTCCATCACGGCTTGAAAGCTTGAGAGTTCCGACGATCGGGAGAGCGGGGAGAATGGCAGTCATCATGTTATAATCCAAATGAGTAGAGTTTATCGTCCTGGAAGCCGAGGTGATATCCCACACCCCAGAATAGCTGATCATTCACAATCGAGGGTGCAGTGACAACACTACCCTTGGTCACGTGTTTCCAGAGAATCTCCCCGGAAGACGCGTCCATCGCTACCATGAGTCCTGAGAAGGAACCACCGAACACTAATCCATTATAATAGGTGAGTGGCCCCATGGGAGCTGCAAAATATCCGCGACCGAGATCTTTTCCGTAAATCCAGTGATCGATTCCCTCACCTTTCAGAGGGAATACGGTATTCGGATCCGGTGTTTCCCAGAGAATTTCACCGGTCAGGGCATCGAGAGCGCCCCAGTAGCCACCACGGATGGTTTTACCATTGATAACAATTTCATTATGCTCAAGATTCGTTGTCTGGAAGAAAACTTTTTTCCCGTCTGTGGCCGAACCCCATTGGTGTCCGCCCAGTTTCCCACCGGGACCCACTTGTTTACTCCAGATGGTTTTTCCGGTTTCTGCATCGAGTGCCCAGAACATTCCGTTCTTCTGGCCGGCCACGAGGATATCCTTACCACTAATAGTGAGAAGCATCGGTGCCTGCGCGAAATCCCCGTCCGTGCCTTCCGGCTTGGGACAGATGCGTTCATTTCTTCTCGGGAAATTTGTGAATTTAGAACCGCATCCCACATTCCAGGCATCGTAAATATTCGTCTTCACCGACCAGATAATTTTTCCGGTCTTCATGTCGAGAGCTGAAAGAGTATCAAAGCGATTTTCCGGACTGTCATGCTTTTGCGCACACGAGATGGTGATTTCCGTTTCGCGTTTCGGATCTTTTTTCATGCCTTCCATGTAGCAATTCATCATCGCTTTCGTGGCATGATAGTTATTTCCACTGCCGATATAGATACGGTTTCTTTTCACATCGATCGGTGGAGAGTTTCCCCATACCGGCGCGCCTGAATCTTCGAGTCCAGCCGCGATCATCGGAGTTTTCCAAAGAAGCTTTCCGGTTGTGAGATCAAGAGAAACAAAACTTCCCTTGAAGGTGCAACATTGATAGAGCTCACCTTTCACGGCGGGGATTTCAGATTCAATGGAAGAAACTCCCACAAAGACCTGGTTCCCGTGAATGACGGGAGACATCGTGATTCTCGAGGCAAAATGATCTTCCACGATCGTTTTCCAGAGAAGTTTTCCGGTTGTGCGATTGACTGCGATGACAGAAGTTCCGGGAATGGATTTCCTCGCGACCATGAGTCTCACAATGAATTTGATATTATTTAAGCTATCACCGAGGACCAGGCGGTTTCCACTGATGGCCGGGCTGGTGCGAGAAAAATTCCGCACAGCTGATCCGGAATAAGTGTCGATTTTTTGTTTCCAGAGAATGTTACCAGTCGCTGCATCAGCGCTGTAGAGATGACCGCCGGTAAATATTCCTTCCACAGCGACTTTTGCGATGTCATTGAAATAGATTTTTCCCTCGGCCACTGTCGGCGTGTCCACAATACTGCTGTCCACGGTCGTTACCCAGCGGACTTTCATATTCTTCACGTTCGCAGGACTGAGAACCGGTCTTTCAGGAGTCATGTCATGATGATTTCTCTGGTCTCCCGACCATTGGGGCCAGTCAGAGGCAAAAACGGTTGGGATCATCAGGAAAAGGAGGAGAATTTTCATGTCCTAAGGTCACCATTTCTTCGCATCTCCCGTCAACTCAAGTATGATACGAAAATGCGGGTTTTGCTTTCTCCCTATCACAATCCTTTCCTGAATCTCGCTCTTGAGGATCACTTCCTCCGTGGGGGAGCTGATCTTCCCGTGCTTTTCCTCTATGTAAACAGACCTTGTGTTGTCCTCGGAAGATTTCAGAATCCGTGGCTCGAAACCCAACTCCCTTATCTCGTCGAAAATGATATCTGGATGGTTCGTCGTCAGAGCGGGGGAGGATGTGTCTTTCACGACGAGGGAAATCTCAATTTCTCTTTTATCACTCCGGATCCGATGATTAACCGAATGAAGCATGCTGAACTCTTAAAAGAGGCTTTCGCAAAAGCGGATATTCCTCTTACGATTTCTCCCCGCCATGACCTGTGGCTGGACGGAAGAAAAATCTCCGGATCTGCTTTCAAGCAAACCAAATTCGGTTCCTTCCACCACGGAACTTTTTTAGTTTCCAGTGATCTGGATAAGCTGGAAGAAAGTCTCAAACATACGATTATTCCGAGTGCTACTAAGTCGATTGCTTCTGTCCGCTCGAAAGTGATCACCCTTCAGGAAAAATTTCCGGGAACAGAAATCAGCGATGTGATTGAGATTATCTGCCATCACCTGAGAACAATTCCCTTCACTCTTGATGGAGCAATCCTTTCTGAACCTCAGCTGCAGGAAAGTTTCCAGCATCTGCGTTCATGGGAATGGCTATTCGGAGAGACTCCGCATTTTGAAATGGATGATCTAGTCGTTCACAAGGGAATGTTTGCAGGAAAAAGATTTGATCGTGAATCAATGAAGGACATTCTTCCGGCCGGAAAAACTGAAAAACTATTTCCGGATTTTA
>JAYVHR010000252.1:0-2181 GCA_043771075.1 Bacteriovoracaceae bacterium | reverse complement strand
ATTCTACACAACAATCAACAACGGATCACTCCCGATTCACAGTCAGAAGCCAGCATCACTTTCTTTTGAAGAAATCGTGAAACTAAGAAATGATGTTCGTGCTATTGCTCCGGACTTCCTGAGACAGATGAACCGGAAGACGAGTTCTTGTAAGGGTTATGATGTAGCGAAAAAAGCACTCTGGGGCTGTCAGTAATTAAAGAGTCCGCATTCCGAAAGGGTCCCATTGCGGGCCCTTTTTTTATTCCCTCATCTCTCAATTCCGCATATTGATTTATCTCTTCCAGGTGCTGAGGATGAATACTGCTGCTGTCTGATTCACGATCATAAATTATTGAAGAAGCATTGAGGTGACGGATGAGACTGATCATCCGGGAGCGATTGGTCCAGATGGTATATTCATCCACACCTTCATCTCCCAGGAGATCTTTGATCATCTTGAGATGAAGTTCCTTTCTTTCAAACACCGAAGTCTCCTGCGGAATATAAAAGTAAGTCACGACCACATCATCGCGGGTCTCGAGCATGACGGACTCTTCCGGAAAATCAGTCAGGATAGGCCTCTGGAGTACATATGTGCGATCGTCGGAGAAGAGAATGAGTTCGGTAGTGGATGAAAGGTTAAGCATGGAAAATTCCTTTGATAAAAATAGTCATTCTTCCTGAATGACTCGATTCTCTGTTGCGGCTTCCATGCCGGCCGTCATCATGCCTTAAACCACTGAAGATCTGTGAGAGGGAAAATTCTGCCTAGGGAGAATAGGGACGGTTTAACCGGGACTTGGGGCAGTCTCAGCCTTCATGGGAAGAAAGTATGTGTCCGCGGGAGACGGCAATGACCTCTCCTTTCTGCAGAGGCTTCCAGTTTTGATGATCATTGAGAGGAACGCTCGCAAACAATGTGACTACATCGTCGTGAGAATCGACGGTCAGAACTTTCTCGAACTGCTTTTTATCATCGCGGTTACAGACGAGCTGAATATAGTTGAGTCCGGGCCACGTCAATTTATCAGTCGTGGGATCATGCCTCTCATCACCGTGAGCAAAAAATGCTTCGCCATCTGAATAGAGAAAATTCCCCGGGCCAAGTGAGCGGATATCATCTGCAAATTGTTTGATGATCTTCAGACGATCATTCACTGTGGGAACGACTCCGCTTGTGGTCCAGACTTTTTTCAGTCGATCCATCAGGACGCAGAAAGCGAGTTCAGAATCTGTCTGGCCGATCGGATGATAATCCATTGGCCTGAACCGTTCATCGTTAAGGATATTCCGTAACGTCCCGTTGTGAGCAAAACTATGAACGCGTCCGCGGAGTTCACGGATAAAGGGATGGGTATTACTATAACTCACATTTCCGATCGTAGATTTCCGTATGTGAGCGATGATGTCGTGGCTTCTGATACTCTGGAGCTTGATAAAATCCACCCAGGGACTGTTTTTTGCGGAACCGGCATCTTTAATCAGACGAACATCATTTCCTTCATGAAAGGCAACACCCCAGCCATCTCCATGCATATTGGGATTTTCTCCGCGCATGGAGAGAACAGTCAAAGATAAGTTGATAGTTGTTTCATGATGACTGGAAAGACCTAAGAGTTCGCACATTTCAATATCCTACATCTGCGGAACCATCTCATCAAGAAGTGAGAATATCTCGGGAGCTTCACTCCGGAAATTCTGAATGACCTGATCCTGCCGGGAAATGGACTCAATCACCAGATCCGCGGCTTCTTCGTTACTGATAAGTGTTTTTCTTCCCGTCCGGTTGAGCATCCATTCGGATGTTGTCCTGTGAGTTTCCAGAGTTTTGCGAAGAATGTTGAAAACCCGTTCGCATTCGGGGGCCAGACCCGCGATCGCAAATTCGGCCATGGCCTGGAGATACTCTTCCACGAGATCATCTTTTGTTCCGAACTGAATGGCGCGTTCGAATATTTCATTGATGGCGTGAGTGGGGAGAATGGCGACTTCTTTTCCACTCAGTTGAAACGTATCGCGGATCATTTGCAGGTCAACCTGCCTTTCCGTATTGATCGGACGGCACTGAAGTGCCTCGCCCTTGAGATCCATGCGTTGCATGCAGCTCGTGATCCAGATGAATTTTGAAGCATCCAGTTCGATGGAATCTGAATCAAGACACCGGAGTTCTATCGTGTTCCAGGTTCTGTTCCATCTCAC
>JAYVHR010000251.1:0-2001 GCA_043771075.1 Bacteriovoracaceae bacterium | reverse complement strand
TACTCACATTCGGGTACTCGCATCGGAAGGTCCCTATGAAAGCTTTGGAAAAACGCCTAAATCCCCGGAAAGAGCCGAATCAGGATCGCGCAAAAGAGACAGTGGAAACAATTGTCGGGGCCACTGCTCACATTCTGGAAAAAGAAGGATTTGAAAAGATAAGTACCAACCGGATCGCTGAGAAGGCCGGTGTGTCTATCGGTTCGCTTTATCAATATTTCCCGACGAAGGATGCCATCTTTTCTTTCATGATGGAGAGGTATGTAAGAAGCCAGACCGAAATGGTGGATAAGATACTTCTCGAAAGAAAGCAAAGTCGTGATCTCAAGGAAACTGTCCGGATCATTATCAGTGCCATCATGGAATCGAAAATTAAACAATCCCGCTTTCAGAAAATGTTTGCGGAAAAAGTGCTGAGTTTTGCGGGATACGAAAGTCTCCACAAGCAGGATGAGCACCTCATCGCAGTCTTTGAAAAATATCTTGAACCATTCGGGGATGAAGTGCGGAAGGAAAATCTCGATATCAGTCTTTATTTTGTGATTCAGTCAGTGAAGGTCTTACCGATTGCAATTCTCTATCAGGATAGAATCAAACTTCAGGATCCCAGGGTGACGGAAGAGTTGATAGAACTCGTTTATCGCTACATGAAAAAATAAGGGGAAGCTCTCGCCCCCCCTTTGAAATCACTCTATTCTTTTTTATCTTCCTGGGCCTGTTTCTCAAAAGATTCTTTGAGATCTGTGACAGCAAAGTTCTGAGCAGCGGACGCTTCCTGGAGAAGTGGCGCCATCCCGAAGAACTCATGAGTGACACCTTCGTAGTTCCGGTATTCAACACTCACACCCTGACCACGCATCTTCTCAGCGAGGAGTTTTCCTTCGTCACGAAGCGGATCGATGTCAGCAGTGATAATCGTGGCTGGAGCAAGACCTTTGAAGTCCGCTTCCACGAGGTTCAGGCGTTTATCTTTAAGGTCAGTTGTTCCGTTCGTGTAATTTTGCACAAACCACATCATGCCTTTCTTATTGAGAGGCTGAGCATTGGCATTCTCTTTGTAAGAAGGCGTATCCATCTTCGTACTCGCTACCGGGTAAATCAGGAGTTCGTGAGTAGGAATCGAGAGACCTTCATCGCGCGCACGGATCGCTGTATTGAGCGCCAGGTTTCCTCCGGCACTTTCACCGGCGACAGCAATCCTTTGTGGATCACCTCCGAGATTCTGAGCATTGGATAAAACCCAGCGGTAAGCGGCGAAAGCATCGTCGTGGGCCGCAGGGAATTTATGCTCGGGCGCCTTCCGATACTCAACAGCGACGACAATAGCGTTCGCATTTTTTGCAAGCGCCCGGGCCGAAGCATCGTAAGTGTCGTTAGTCGCAATTACAAATCCGCCGCCGTGATAATAAACAATCACGGGCATCGGAGTCTTTCCTTCCGGAGTATAGATGCGCGCGCCGATTTTTCCGTCAGCTCCGTCGATTTGTCTTTCTTCAATGCGGGCAATATTCAGAGGGCGGAACGTTCCTTCTTTTTTTGTGATGACCGTCTTTGCGGCATCGGACGGACCTTTCTGTGCTCTCGCCTGCTCCGGCGTCAGGGTTTCAAGCGGCTTTGTATCCTGTGCCTTGAGAGCATCAAGAACTTGTCTCATGTCTGTGGTGGGTTCTGTGGCGGCCATGGCCAGCGGGAAAATAGCGAGGAACGATAAACCTAAATTCATAAAATCTCCTTGGTTACAATAAGGAGATTCTAGTTATAGAATCATGAATTTCAGAGAGGAGAAGTTTAAATTAATCCTGAAGCGCGAAAGGAAATAGTCAGAGAATAAGTTTTAAGAGCGCAGATGTTAAACGCCTGTGATCATACCCACGATACGGGATTCTCACAATGGTTTCCCCGTGATCAGCACCTTTCAGCATGACGTAATCAGCGTCAGGAAGTTTTGATCCTTCGAATGGAACCATGCCGTCACTCTTGTCATAGGGTCCGGCGTAAATA
>JAYVHR010000250.1:0-2058 GCA_043771075.1 Bacteriovoracaceae bacterium | reverse complement strand
TGATTCTTCCCGGATGAGTAACAAAGAACGGAACCGCTTCGCTGAAATCGGTCCTGAAATCGAAAAGCTCGAGGCACGTATTGCTAAAGTAAAAGCGGAACTCGCGGCCGTCGATTACACGAAGAGTTTTGATAAGAAGAAAGTCCAGGAATCTCAGACCAATCTCGAAACTCTGGAAAAGAAGCTCGAGGGATTATTTGAAGAGTGGGCCGATCTGGAATCCAAGGCTTGATTCTCTTTCTATTTCTTCCGCTTCTGTCTTTCGCTTTTGACTGTCATTACGACTACACAGTCTGGAACACGCGCACGCGGAGTTCCGAAGGGCCTTTCCGGGTCCAGAAATGGAAAGCTGAATTATCCTCCGAAGAGAGGGGTCCTTTCGGATGTACCATCTGCAAAGAGGACCAGCGGGAAATTTCTGTTTCCGGCGTTAAAGTGAAAGTCTGTAATCAACTTGCCGGAAAGATCCCTTATCTTCTGACCGGAACTGAAATCAAAACTCTCGTTGGTTATCGCACATCAAAATCCCGTGGGCCTGTTGATTCCCGAGGACTTCGTACACTCTTTTCTAATCACGCCTATGGTGTTGCTATCGATGTGAACGAGGGTTCAAATGGACTCTATAACAACTGTCTCGCCTGGGGCCCGGGTTGTGCCCTCACGAAAGGTGGACCTTACCGGCCGGGTCGGGATCCTTTGTCTTTGACAGCGAATTCTCCGTTAGTTCTCTCTTTCAAGCGTGAAGGTTTTCGCTGGGGCGGCGAGATTGAGAGTATCCAAAAAGATTTCATGCATTTTTCTCCTGACGGGTTCTGATTTTCTTTCCTGAATCATTTTTTCTTTAAGACTCCATCTGCTCTACTCAGATGATGTTTTGAGATATGCCCTTTTCATGCAAACAAACATGAAACTGAACGCGCATGGTGGAAAAAGAAAAAACTCAGGTCGAACAAGACTGAGATCCAAAGGGGTCGCCCATCGGATCCGTGAGAAAGTTTCCCATCGTACACCCTTACACATTAACTTCAGATATTCCGAAAGAGTTCGGAATAAAGACAGTTTGAAACTCCTGAAGAAAGCGATCGCTAATGCCAGAAGACATGGGCTTTGCATTCTCCATTTCTCATTTCAATCGAATCACATTCACTTGATTGTCGAAGCGACCAGTAACGAAATTCTGAGTCGTGCAATGAGGTCTCTGACCATTACTTTCGCGATGGGACTTAATCGGGGTCGGATCCAGGTAGAGCGCTATCATCTTCATGTTTTGAAATCGATCAGGGAGACCCGGAATGCTATTTACTATGTCCTCTTCAACCAGCAGAAACATGAAAAGGGCACATCTTCGACAATAGATGAATACAGCTCCGTCCTTTCGGTCGGATATGGAATGGAGCTCGTGAGACTTTTTGCGAAGAGAAGCAAAATGACTTTGAAAATCGGGAGATCTCAGTGGGAATCTGATCCGCCAGCATCCTGGCTGGTAACGAAAGTACTAAGAGATGATCTTGCTCTCTTCGGGAAATGGCCGAAGTCCTGAATGGTCTTCTGATGCTCAATCGCTTTATCCACTCCGAGTTGAGTCCAGGCCCTAATTTCTTTCGGGGCGAGGCGATGCAGTTCAAAGAATTTTTCGACGGCCAATTCCTGAAGCTTAAGGTCTTCCGCATGCTCCAGCGGCATGTAGAGAAATATTCTTTCCGGCAAAGTGAGTTCGGATTCAAATTTTGTCCCGAGAGCAGCAAGTGAGAGTTTCTGCGCAAAGTGATCATACTCGAAGGAACGGGGACTTCCGCGAAAAGCATTTCTCGGAACCTGATCCAGAAGAAGAATGAGCGAGAGATAGTCGCGGGGATTTTCAGGAATTAAAAATTCCTGATCCAGAAGGGGAGCGAATTCTTCCCTGCAGACGCGGTCGAGCTCAGGATTATTTCCCCAGAACCAGCGCTTCAGTTGTCTTTCGTAATATTCAGGAGTGATCTCGATATCGCCAAACCAGAACTCGTGCAGATTCATACTGTCCTTCCGATAAGCCGCTCCACACAGGAACGGAGAATG
>JAYVHR010000249.1:0-3106 GCA_043771075.1 Bacteriovoracaceae bacterium | reverse complement strand
GTTATTCCGAATATGGCGCCGGGACTTATGGCGATTCATTATGGATTTAAGGGAATCAATTTCTCGATTGCTTCTGCTTGCGCTTCAAGTGCTCACGCTATTGGAGTCGCTGCTACGGAAATCATGCTCGGCCGTCAGGACGCGATGATCACTGGCGGAACAGAAGCTGTCATGACTGCATCTCCCATCGCGGGATTCGCGAACATGAAAGCTCTCTCGAAGAGAAACGATGATCCTTCACACGCATCACGTCCCTACGACATTGGTCGTGACGGATTTGTTCTCGGTGAAGGTGCCGGTATTCTTGTTCTCGAAAATTACGAAAAAGCTGTCGCTCGTGGTGCAAAAATTCTCGCTGAAGTTATTGGCTTTGGTGCATCGGACGATGCCCACCATATTACTGCTCCTCATCCTGAAGGATTGGGCGCACTCATTTGTATGGAGCAGGCACTCGAGCTTTCTGGCTTAAGAAAAGAAGACATTGGTTACATCAACGCTCACGGAACTTCGACTCCGCTGGGAGATGTTGCTGAAACTGAAGCGATCAAAAAAGTTTTCGGTAAGCATGCTTATGATTTGCGTGTGAGTTCGACGAAGTCGATGACGGGTCACCTTCTCGGTGCGGCCGGCGGACTTGAATCGATCTTCTGTATCATGGCCCTTCAGACCGGAATCATTCCTCCGACGATCAATCTTGAGAATCAGGATCCCGCTTGTGATCTGAACTATGTTCCGAATAGGCCGGAGAAGCGAGATCCACAGTACGCTCTCAACAATTCGTTTGGTTTCGGGGGAACAAACTCCTCTACCATATTTAAGAAATACACTGGTAACTAAAAAAAGGTCTCCTTAGGGAGGCTTTTTTTTTGTCACATGGAAAAAGATGAATACTCTCGCAGCAATTTTGTGTGTTTTCCTTTTCGCTCTGACTGCTCCCTTCACCCGCATGGCCGCTTTAGAGACTTCCGCAGAATCAATTATTCTCCTCAGGATTCTTGGAGCAGCAATTGTTTGCCTGATTTATATCCTCATTGATAAATGGATTCCACCCCGTAAGATCTGGCCGGGTCTGATAGCAACTGCTTTGGGAACGGTCATTGGATTCAATAGTCTGATGGCCTTTGGGCTGAGAGAGGTGCCGGCGGGTCACGCTGCTGTGGCACTGGCGGGTCTTCCGCTTGCTACTTCCATTTATTCAACTTTAAGGGATGGATTAAATCCCGGATTAAAATTCTGGCTCTTTGCTGTTATCGGAACATTGTTGAGTTTTGGTTTTTTCTTTTCTATGAACGTGAACCAGATTGCAGCAGGAGACATCTACTTACTACTTTCCGTTATTTCAGCTTCATTTGGTTATGTTGAAGGTGGACGCATCAGCCGGATTCATGGTGGTGCGAGAACCATGTCATGGGCGGTACTGTTAACGCTACCGGCGGTTATTCCACTCGCCATTTATTTTTTTAATCAGCATCCGGGATTTTCCCTCAGTATAAATGGCTGGCTCTCCGTCAGCTACGTCGCATTCGTAAGCCAGTCCCTGGGAATGTTTTTATGGTTCAGGGTTCTCGCCATCGGACCTATGGAAAAAGTGGCACTGGTGCAGTTGCTTCAGCCCTTCTTTACATTATTTGCGGCCATTATATTGCTGAATGAAACAGTAATAGCATTTACCTGGATCATTGCGGGCCTGGTTGCTCTTTGTATCCTGGGATCGAACAGGGAAAAATCAAATCGTATTGCTCTCAAATAAAATTTCTGAAATACTTAACTTGTGAACGCAGATGACATCGGAAAAAAAGCGGCCCTCCTCTCGATCGTTGAAATCGGTCTGGGTAGTTTTCTGCACGCCTTTTCCATTCCCTTCGCCGGACACTTTCTTTCTCTCAATCAGGGCTTCATTCTGACCCGTGCTGCGATGGAATCAAACGATCGCCGCACACCCGGAATTATCAGTGCTGTCGCTGCATTATTAAAATCACTTTCTCCTGTTGGAAAAAAGCTCACTCCGATGCTCGCCATCGGTATGCAGGGACAGTTGTATAATCTGGGTCTACTTCTCCTGGGCAACAACGGTTTCGGAAGAATATTGGGAATGTCTCTTCTGTGTCTCTGGGGATTCATCCAGCCACTCGCCCTTTATTTTATTCTCTACGGGAAAACATTGGTGGAGATGGCAGAGTACTACGCCACTGAACTCAGTAAGGTGTTCACTGTTACGCCAGATGATTTTCTTTCGATTCTTGTATCGCTCGTGGTGTTCAAGATTATTTGCGGAGTGGTGGTTGTGATTCTCGCACAAATCATGAAAAAAAATAAAATCGAACAGTATGAAACCTGGCTCATTTCGAAGCACAAACCGCAGGCACCGAAAAAAGAAGGAAGCCCATGGCTTCTCGCTTTCCGTGATCTCTTTTCTCCCGTGTTTATTGTGACGTGGATTCTGATGCTTCTTTTTTATCTCTATTCCCAGCATGCGCGGGCAGAACTCATCTGGATGCTCCTCCGTCCGGTGGCGGTGGGATATCTGATCTTCCTGGGATTACGAATTGTTCCGGTAGAGAGAATTGTTCCCTGGGTGTCTGCCCGTTTTCCTTTCCTCGGCAGGGCCCTGGAAAGTGCGCTGAAATACATTAAATAACTCCGTTCATCCTTTGTTTATTTCCCCCATCTGCGGATGGCCTTATTCTTCACTCATGGGAATATCACGAGACTTAAAGGAAAAATTTGAGGCCTACGGTATCGAAGACCGGGACCGGATTATCCGTATGGGATGGGAAGACCGGACCAGTTACGCGGCGATTGAGGCCCAGTTCCATCTCACCCCTTCGGAGCTGGTTCAGTTCATGCGTTTTGCCCTCGATGAAAACGGATTCAAGCGCTGGAGACGTCGTGTGCATGAGCAAGGAAAATTAAAGAATCGACCTCATGATGATTACCGCTTCAAGTGCAAATCACAGCGCATGGATGGCAGTACTAAGAATTATAAATAGGATTATTTCCGCGCACGGCAGGTGAGACGCTTGTAATCTGCGCGTCTCATGAACTCCCGGGCACAGAATTCATTGCCAGCAGTAGTGGGATGCATCTGATCCAGGAAATAATTCTG
>JAYVHR010000248.1:0-2546 GCA_043771075.1 Bacteriovoracaceae bacterium | reverse complement strand
CCTGGAGGACAATGGAAATAATCCGGCCCTGGGTCAGTTCTTCTTTCGGCGTACAAAGAATGGAGATGAGTGAAGTCATGCAGCGATCAGGCGGCAGGTGATTCACGGCCTCATCAATCAATGGGAGAAGAAGATTTCTACCCTTGATATTGGATTTCAGCATTTCGTAAAGCTTCGGTCTGACGTGTTCCGAGTAAAACTTCCGCATGATCTTTTCAGTGAGAAGAGTCAGGCGTCTGTGCTCTGATTCCGGAAGTTCGTAGAGTGCAGTGAAGAGTGGCTCACGGAGATGGGGAACAATCCCCAGAGCTTCTGATGTAAACACTGGGAAGAGTTTGAAAATCGGAAGATATCGGCGGGCCACGACACCGAGGATGTCTTCGATGATATCGGCCTGATCAAGCATGCCAAGAATCTGAGGATGCTCTTCAAGAGTCTGAAATAATTTTTCAAAGGTGGCCGAAAAAATTGGAGCGAGACTTGCTTCGTTCAGAAGGTCCTGGTTGAATTTATCAATTCCGATTGTCTCAAGGGCCTCAAGGGTTGCCTGGACATCAGGTGGAAACGGAGTTTCTGAATCAAAAGAAAAGTGTACGAGGTCGCGCGTGAGCACGGCCCATGAGCGCTTCATTTCATGCTGAGGAATCGGATCAAAATTTACCTTGGAAACAGACTTGGCGAAATAAGCACCCAAAGAGTCAGAGTACTCTTTGCACTCACCGGCCAGTTCTTCAATCCATGCGTACTCTTTCATTGGGAATATTTTCGCTCAAATCGAGAAGGGAAGCTATAAGGAAACTAATCCCAGGTCTTTTTCAATCATCGCCAGAGTTTCCCGGGCCACGAGAGGTTTAGTGATAAATCGTGTCACCTGATGGCCTTCCATGACCGAGGCGTATTGTTCCGGGTGATAACCGCTCACAAAGCTGATCTGAATGCTGGGCGTCATGTTATTCTTTTCGAGTCTCCTGATTTCCTGGGTGAGTTCACTTCCGTCCATACCGGGTAGATTGATGTCACAGAGGAGAAGATCAGGGCGATTCTTCCGGAACCAGTTGAGAAATGTGAGTCCATCCGGGAAGAAATGCATCTCCACGAGCTCACGTTCTATCAGTGTTTCAAAAATCAGAAGATAAAGATCTTCCATTTCCGGTTCATCATCGATGATCGCGATTAGTTTTGGCTGCATTGGGAATATTTTTAGGGGAAATGGGGTGTCCGGTCACCTAAAGACTATCTTCATTTTAGTTAAATGAGAAAATCTTCCATGATCACAGCGATTTCCTTCAAATTGGCCTTATCTAGATCGTGTTTAGAGTGGGTAATTGTTTTCACGTCGGAATGATGAAGATCGCGGTGAGCTAGTTGAGTCTCTTCAATTCCCACCATTCTGTCCTGATCACCCAGCATGAGGCAAACCGGAATTTCCACACTCGCCAGATCCTCGCGCGTGAGTCCGTCAATCTTCTCGAGATTTGTCATCATGTGCGCAGTTGAGCGCAGAAGATGTTTCCATCTATCCCCATGTCGATCTCTAAGAACATCACGAAAGGCGGGAAATTTTTCTTCAATGTGTTCCGGGACGAGCATCGGAATTTCTTTCAGCACGGATGACTCTGACCAGTTAAATTTCGTCCCGTAGGTGAAGATATGCGTGACTGGCGAGTCATCAAAATTCGCCTTATGAAAGAGGGCCACATAGCCACCCATCGAATGGCCAAAAACTGCGGGAGCCGTGAGCTTGTTATTTTTGATAAAGGAATCGAGTTCCTGGGCAAAAAAATCGATCCGGAATTCTTTTGGCTCCACGGTCGTTCTTCCATGTCCCGAAAAGTCAAAACTGAGTGTCTTGAATCCGCGATCCGCAAGGATTTTCATGAGCGGTTCAAGTTCTTTAGCAGTACCGAGAGCCGAGTGGAGAAAAATGATGGATGGTTTTTCAGCGCTCATGGAATGACCTCCAGAGAGAAGACGGCCTTGTCCTCATGAATGAGCTGGCCGTTGAGAGTGATATCGTAAGTAATCGGGCTTGCCTTGGATACCATGTAGCTCACTCCACAGTATTTCGTCATGGAAAGAGTCACCAGGCGGATGACTTTTTCGCGATCGAGGTCAATTCCTTCGATGAAATATTTCATATGGACAGAGGCAAAATAGGAGGGAATGGTGTTTGTCTTATCTGCCTGAGCGTCAATCCTGAGAGAAGTCAGTTCCATGCGCATTTTTTTTGCGATGGAGACAACATCCATGCCGGAACACGCACTCATAGCATTCAGGAGAACTTCCTTGGGAGTAGGGGCAGAATTATCCCCTCCCTGCTCCAGGGAAACATCAAAATTTGTCTCGTGTTCACGATTTCGGGCCCTGAACTGCATGCCTTGAATCCATGTCATCTTACTTTCCACATTTCACCTCTGGCTGGATTAAAATATTCTAACTATTTTGAAGGAATATTTAAATCCGTTTATTTCAAGGAATCTCGTCGGGTACTCAAATTAAATTTCATACATAATCTTGGTTTCATTCTCTGAGAAGAGTAAAATGGC
>JAYVHR010000247.1:0-23252 GCA_043771075.1 Bacteriovoracaceae bacterium | reverse complement strand
AAGCACTACCTTCGATGCCATTGCCCGCTCGGAAAAACTAGCTACTGAAAAAACTTTGAAAGAGTACGGATTAAAAGCCGGAAACTATGTCCTCTGCACGCTACACCGTGCTGAGAACATGGATCAGCTGGAAGGATTCAAGGAAAAAATCGCTTTCCTTAACTGGATCTCGACGATGATACCGGTCATTTTTCCCATTCACCCGAAAACCCAGAAGTTTCTTAAGCAGAAGAAAATTCATCTCTCCCCATTCATCAGGCAAACCGGACCTCTCCCTCACCTGAAATTCGTGGCGCTCCTTCGTGACTGTCGTCTCGTGGTGAGTGACTCCGGCGGAATCCAGGAAGAGGCATCACACTTTGACCGGCCTTGTCTCATCCTCCGTCAGGAAACCGAATGGACCCGTCTCGTTGAGGCCGGAAAAAACTTC
This sequence comes from Bacteriovoracaceae bacterium, assembly GCA_043771075.1. GTDB lineage: Bacteria > Bdellovibrionota > Bacteriovoracia > Bacteriovoracales > Bacteriovoracaceae > Peredibacter. The sequence continues at coordinate 22,822 of JAYVHR010000247.1, read as the reverse complement.
CTCTTTCCTTCCATCGGAAAAAAAGAAAAGGCCCTCACAAAGAAACTTATTGAGGACGATTCCTTCTACGGAAAAGTTCGCGCTAAAAAATGCCGCGAGAATATTTCGGGTGCCAGCGTGAAAATTGTGAACGCCATTAAGAAATACGCTAAATACGGTTAATCCGATCCATCGTCATACTGTAACGGCAGCTCCTGTCGTTTTTCTCATCAATGATGGAGTATGTGCCTGTGAAATGAGGACTTCCGTTACGACTGGTGAATGTGCCGATGAGATTCAGTCTCTTGCAATCATCCCCCGGAAATGTTGTTCCCGGAAGCGGACGACAATGGCGGCTCATCAGATCCACGGTTTTTGAATTCATGTCGGAAGGAAGTCTCCCGATCAGATGATCTTCCCTGGCATTCCGGTCACCGGGCGACTCCGTGTGAAAAATAATATTGGCTTCATTATCCACCTCGAGTCGCACTTCCTTAAGTGTCACCAGATCGCACATTCTGCCCGAATCAAATTCTTCGGAAACCATTCCACCGTACTGCCCACAGTAACCGGCGAGCTCACCAAATCCTTCTGTGCATGGTTCGGCTTCCTGGGCCTGTGCTGTTTCTCTGGGGGTGATTTCGGTAAACTGGGCCTCAAATTTAGCCGTCGTCAGGGGATTTCCTTTTCCATCTCTCGTGACTATCTGAAGCGGTACATTCTTTCCGGTTTCTGATGAACCGGCCGAGGAAGTGAGAATGGAAAAAGATTTTACACCACCATCAGCCTGGGGAAGAAAAACATCAAATGTTCTTCCATGATCAGTCACATTTCCGGTGACTGCTGACCTGTCGGTGAAGCGGTTGTCAGAATAAAATCCTGTCACTCTTCCATTTTTTTCCACCCATTTCAGATTGAAATTTACAGGTTCTTTTTCGCTGCCGCGAAAGAAGAATGATCCTTTCAACTGGTAAGGGGCGGCGATGGAATGGAGGGTGAACAAAGACAGGACCAGCACTAAGATTGTTTTCATGGAGACTCCTTATCCTCTCATTTTCGTGTCTGCCGTCTTCACTTCTCAACTAAACTCTCCCATAATTGAGAAGTTCATGTTGCCATGAATCCTGACTGAAATGAGGTTTTCATGCTGATTCGTACTGCAGATCTGATTGACCTTGAACAACTCGCCGGGTTGTTTGATCTCTATCGCCAGTTTTATGAGAAAAAATCTGACATGGGTAACGCCCGCGCCTTTCTTCGTGAGCGAATGGATAACAAAGAGTCAGTTATTTTTGTCGCAGAGAAGAAAGGAAAACTATGCGGATTCACCCAACTCTATCCCCTGTTTTCGTCCACCATGATGAAAAAGCAATGGGTGTTAAATGATCTCTATGTGAGAATGGAGGAACGCAAATCCGGAGCTGGCGAAAAACTCATGAAGGCTGCAATGGAATTCGGGACACAGGACAATTCCCGCGGACTGACCTTGCAGACGGCCGTTACCAATCGGGAAGCGCAGCGTCTGTATGAAAAACTCGGATGGAAAAAAAATGAAACGTTTCTTACTTACAATTTTTACCCTTAGTCTGATCGGTGGTTGTACGACGGCACCGGAAGAGCCGCGGATTTATGAAGACGTGATTGAGATCACCGAGATCAATCCGAACCGCCTGACTGCGCTTACTAAGCAAAATCTTTTTCATCTCGCGAAAGTTTATGACCTGAAGCCGTTTCTGTTCACGAAAAAAATTCATATCCAGTCTTTCGTCGTACCTCATTCACATCCCACTCTCACTCTCAACACTAGGAACGCTGAAAAGCCCCACCAATTGATGGCCACCTGGCTGCATGAGGAATTCCACTGGTGGGTGGGAATAAACAGGGCCAATCACGATAAGGCTATCAAGGATCTGAAAAATCTCTATCCTAAAATTCCCGGTGATGGAAATGTCAGCCACAGATCAACTTATCTCCATTTGATAATCTGCTCACTGGAGCACAGTGCCCTGGTTCATTACCTCGGGGAAAAAGTCGCCGCGGAAATTTTCCAGGACCTGATTGTGAAAGATAAAATCTATCCGTGGGTTTATACTCAGATTCTTCAGAATAAAAAGAAGATCGGAAGCATTGTGATAAAACACAAACTCCTCCCTCCCCCGCTCACAAACTAAAACCCGACAAAAAAACCACTGCTGTAACTTGAGAGAAGACTCAGGAATTTATACTGGTCACTATTCTTGTCGCGGATAAAATCCGCTCCCACGCCAATGGAATTGATCTGAATTTTCAACGTATTTTTTTCTCTCACTGCGCGAAGAATATCATGAATGTCATCTTTCTGATTGGAGTTGTGAAGTGAAGGTGCTCCATCAGTCAGGAGAACGATGTCGGAAATATCTTTGTAATTGGAAAGCACGTGGATGAGAGCGTCTCTAGTGGGAGTTCCTCCAAATGGTTTCATGGCATAAATATACTCAAAGGCTTCGTATTTATTCCCGGCATTCGTTTCTCTCAAATCTCCCCAGAGTGACTTGAAAGGAGCGCGGTCCCCATAGGGAAACTGCACAATCTCGACCATGTAATTATTCGGAAGAGCAGTGAGAAGCATTTTGAGACCGGCCTTCACCTGCCCCATGCGGTCTTCCTGGGTCATGCTGTAGGAAGTATCAATGAGAAAAACAATTCTTTTCCCTTTAAACTTGAAACCCACGTCCATGTCCAGGCCACCCGCCACCGGCTCAGGTGGCTTCTTCGCTTCAGTCAATGCACTCTGAAGGGAGGTGTTCTCTTTCTTCAGAACTTCAATTCTTTTTTCAAGAGAGGCGATTTCCTGTGAGCGATCCGGAACTTTGGTTTCAAGTGTGGGTGTTTTCTGTCCCTTAGGAATAGCGACGAAAAGAATAATGACTGCACCAAGTGCCCCCGAGATGAGGTCGAGAAACGAAAGCGAGAAAAGCTCGATCGGACGACGCTTTCTCATCTGATTTCGATCTTATTGATGAGGTTGTCGATCACGAATTCTTTGAGGTCAGAGTGGAAGCGATCGGTTTCTTCCTGAAGCTTGTGAACAAACCACATGAGGTAAACCGAAAGAACCAGTGCCACGAGTGTCGTATCGAAAGCAACTCCCAGAAGAGATGTAATCTTTTCCATGTCTCCTGAGTTGGCGTAAATGAGCGACTGTGAGATCCCGATGACAGTGCCGATAAATCCGAGAGAAGGAATAACCCAGGCGAGATAACGAATAACAGACTGATCACCCTCAGCTTTTTCCTGCGAGACTTCAATCTGAATACTCACGATATCGATTAACTCTGAAAGTGAGCCGGTGGTTCTGAATTTCGTCGTCGCTTTTTTCAGGAGATCGCTCAGGATATATTTTTCTTTTTTTTCAAATTCGATGAGCTTGAACTTCAGGTTGTTAATATCTTCGGGCAAAAAAACCAGTTTCTCATGAGTCGGAATGATGTTCATCTTGAAGGCTTTCCGTTCACGCGCAATACCCTTCAGCTTGTCCTTGACTTCAAACCACGCCCAGAAAAAAGCGAAGTAAGTGAACAACTGAACGTACCCTCCATTGACGACATCGGCACCGAGCAGCATCAACATCCGGTAAATAGTAGGAGAATTCTCTTTAGAGATTGAGCTCCAGATGAGCATACAAGTTGCGGTAATCAAAAGCGAAATTCCCGCAGCGAGTGAGAGGTTTCTAAGGTTTTTCATCTTATTTCTTCCGTGTTATGTATGCAGGGAAATTTTATCATAGAGCCGCGCAGAAAAGGCAAGGAAACCATGAAGAAAGTCGAAATCCATCCGGATGCCGTGGAACGAATTAAAAAATTCAGTGTGAATGATCATAACCTGGGCTTTGGTAAGTACGTTTGCCCGGTCATGATCGTTTCTGCTTATGATAACGGCGAATGGCAGAAGTTTGACCTGCTCCCTTACGGTAACCTCTCCCTCGATCCCTGTGCCAAGGTCTTCCATTACGGTCAGGAAATTTTCGAAGGGATGAAAGTCTTCCGTCATCCGGATGATTCCATTCATATGTTCCGCCCGGAGATGAACGCACGCCGTTTCAACCAATCAGCGAAGAGAATGGCAATGCCATCCCTCCCGGAAGACATGTTCCTGGAAGCGTGCGATGTGATCTCGGCCTATTGTAAAAATGCTGTCCCGAGACGCCTTGGTGAATCGCTCTATCTGCGTCCCTTCATGATTGCGACAGAAGTAGGAATGGGAATTAAACCGGCGAAACAATTTCTTTTCGTGATCATCGCTTCTCCATCGGGATCTTATTTCTCAGGGGATTCGGTGAAAGTTTATATCGAGCGCGAAGACATCCGCTGCGCTCCCGGTGGAGTTGGATTCGCGAAGACCGGCGCAAACTACGCCGCTTCTCTCAGCTCTTACGACAAGACAATCAAGCTTGGTTGCGACCAGACGATGTGGCTCGATGCCTTCGAGCATAAATACATTGAAGAGATGTCCGGCATGAACTTCTTCTGTGTGATGGACAATGTTCTTCACACTCCGAAGCTCACAGACACCATCCTCGATGGTGTTACCAGAAAATCAGTTATCGATATTGCCCGCAGTGAAAATATTGAAGTCGTTGAGTCCCGTCTCTCGATCGACGATGTTCTCAAGGCGATTGAAGAAGGTCGTTGTACGGAAGCATTTGTCTGTGGAACAGCCGCTGTCGTTGCACCTGTGGCCTCATTCCAGGATCGTGATGGACGCGTTTATAAAGTGACCGAAGCTCAGGGTAAAATTGGCATGAGTATCAGGGAGAAACTGATCGGCATGCAGTCCGGAAGAACGGAAGCGCCGAAGGGCTGGTTGTACAAAGTAAAAGACGTTGATATCTAAGCAAAAAAAAAGGCTCCGTAAGGAGCCTTTTTTTTTAAAAGGGACGCACGACATGCGTCCCAATTTACTAGCCTAAAAGTATGGCGGAAGAAATTCGAAACAGAGAATCGCAATAAATGTTGGATACAAGGCCCCTTTCAGTAATCCGAGGGGACTGATCCCAGCGGCACCAAAAGAATCTTTGAGAATTCCGTAACCCGCAGGGTTCGGAGCATTCGCAATAACAGTCAGACCACCACCGGTAACGGCACCAGCAACCAGAAAATACTTCTTCGCTTCCGAGAGTTCGACCAGGGTACCGAGATAAGTAAGAGCAGCATTATCAGTCACACCAGTGAGGGCAGTTGCTCCGAAGTAGAGAGGCTGATCACCAAGAGAAGTAATCACACCTTGTAACCACCATGCCTGTTTCCCGCCAAGAACTACGAGACCAGCAAGGAAGAATCCGACCATGAGTGAAGACTTCACCTGAACTTCATCCTGGAATTCTTTTGTCACGATTGTGAAGCCGAGAAAGAACAGGAAGAGTCCCATGAACACAACCATGTGGTGAACAGTGAGAACAACACCAGCAAGGAAAAGAAGGTGAACAATCGTTACCCACATTGGAGGGTGCATCTTCTCGTTATTATCCGGACGAAGCTGGAAGTCACCGGCAAGTTCTTTCTTAAAGAAGAGAGAAATCGTGAGCGCACTGATGATACAAGAGATGGCCGCTTTATAACCGAAGTTAATGAGCATGTGGGAAAAGCCCCAGTTCCATTTCGTAGCCACCATAAGGACCGGAGGTGCAGCAAAGTGAGAAAGAGTCCCGCCGATCGAAACGTTCACGAAGAGAAGACCGATCGTGGCGTACTTGAATTTTGTACTCATGTCTTTTGAGTAAAAGTTTTTCAGGAGAATAAGTGCAGTCACTGTCATCGCAGCGGGCTCAGTAATGAATGATCCAAGAAGCGGACCCACGACAAGAGTTGTCAGATAGAAGGCCATCTTGCGATTCATCGGAAGGAGTTTTGAGAGCATGACAATAATTTGCTCGGCGAGCTTAATGATGGGTCTTGTCCCTGCCATCGCCATAATGACGAAAACAAAAGCAGGCTCGATAAAGGCCACTTCCGTCTCAATATATTTAAGAGCGTTTCCCGATCCTTCAATCGCACAGTAGGCCATCATGAAGATAGCGGCCCACATGCCGAAGACGGCCTCAACTTCTGCCATGAAGTGCCAGAAGTTTTCTCCCATTGATCCTTCCGGATAATGATGGGCAATTTTGGCGAATTTACTCACTAGAAATGTGTGCAGGATAGCGAGTGCGAAAATAATCGTCGCTATGAGTTCAATACTCGTTGGTTGCATGACTTCCCCTTAGAAAAGCTGATTTTCTTTAAGTTTAATGGGGAAAACATTTTTTTGTGAAATTTCTTAGCCGTTCTTCCCGATGGAATTCACCGGACACGCATCCATCTGTTCAACACAGAGACTGATTTCGTCAGGTGTTGTCGGCTGCTTTTTGATATAGGCATTTCCGTTATCATCTTCGGCGTAGAATTCCGGCGCGCCCGAATAGCAAACGTTGCAGGCAATGCAACCCTCGCCTCCGTCATCATCGGGATCAGTACAATAAAATGCACCAGGAATGTTCTTAGGATGTTTGGATTTTGGATTTGCCATATGGCCCTTAGTTTAGTGCCGCTTACGGGGAGTATCAAGAGTTTATAGCCAATTTGCCGCGCATCATTTTTGACTTCGAACTAGGCTATAGGTAGTTTGAAGCCCTCTGAAAGGAAGGAAAAATCATGGATCAGAAGATTTTAGCAAGTGCGAGACTTTGGGGTCAGAACGCTTACTTCTCGGAAGCAGACAGGAAAGAAATCGCGGGGCTCATCGACCGGCTCCCGGAATCGGAAACTGAACTCACGGAACGATTCTATCGGGACCTTGAATTTGGAACCGGCGGACTGCGCGCTCCTATGGGCATGGGTCAGAACCGGATGAATAAATACAATGTCCGTCGTGCCACTCAGGCGCTGACCAATACCATGCTTAAGCATTTCACGGGCAGTTGCTCGGCAGTCATTTCTTATGATTCCCGGAATTGTTCGAAAGATTTTGCGCTGGAAGCAGCAGGAGTTTTTGCGGCCAATGGCGTGAAGGCTTATGTGTTTTCTGAACTCACTCCGACACCAATGCTTTCATTCGCCGTGAGACACCTTGGTGCTCAAGCCGGCATCATGATCACGGCCAGCCACAATCCTCCGATCTACAACGGCTTCAAAGCTTTCTGGAATGATGGCGCACAGGTTGTTCCTCCTTACGATAAAGAAATTATCTCTTCGTACAATACGCTGACGGACTGGGGAATGATCAAGCATATGACTTTTGAGGAAGCCGAGATGAAAAATCTAGCTGCATGGACCACTTCGGAAGTCGATGAAGCATTTTACAAAGTGGTTGAGGAAAAAGTGATTCTCGATCCGGAGATGATTAAAAAATTTGGAGGCGATCTTTCTGTCGTTTATACATCGATTCATGGCACCGGAGAAATCCCGTGCATGAAAATAGCTAAACGCCTGGGTTTCACGAAATTTGTGTCTGTTCCTGAGCAAGCAAAGCCGGATGGAAACTTTCCGACGGTAAAATATCCGAATCCGGAAGATCCGAAAGCTCTGGCACTCGCAGTAGATCTCATGATGAAAACCAAGGCCGACATCGTTTGCGGAACTGATCCGGATTGCGATCGCCTGGGTCTCGTGGTGAATGATCACGGGAAAGCTGCGTACCCGAATGGAAATCAGATCGGCGCACTGATGCTCTATTATATTTTCAGCCGGCGCCAGGAAAAGGGAACGCTTCCGAAAAATCCTCTGGTCCTGAAATCCATCGTGACCTCGCCTATCCAGAACGCAATTGTGGAAAGCTTCGGCGGAAAAGTGGAAGACACCCTCACCGGATTCAAATGGATGGCAGGACGTCTGCGTGAGCATGAGATAAAAAAATCACCGATGAATTTCCTGTTCGCTTCCGAGGAATCATTCGGATACATGCTTCACTCTGAGGCACGCGATAAGGACGGAGTATCATCCGTTGCCATGATTTCAGAAATTGCCCTCTATTTTAAAAAGAAGGGCATGAATCTCATGGAGGCGCTCGATTCAATTTACGATAAATACGGGTTCTTTTTTGAGTCGCTCGTTTCCCAGGACTACGAAGGGGTTGCGGGTACTCAGAAAATTGACAGGATCATGGAGTACTTTCGTCATTATCCTGAAACTCATTTTGCCGGAGAAAAGATTACTGAAAGAACTGACTACATGAAAGAAACCGGACTTCCGAAAAGCAATGTCCTCTCGTTCACATTCGAGAGTGGTAACAGACTTTTCCTCCGTCCCTCTGGGACAGAGCCGAAGATTAAATTTTACACCATGGTCAGGGAAACTTCGGGTACAATTGCAGATAAGAAGATCAATGCTCTGAAGAAAGTAAAAACGATCGAAGATAAGATCAAAGAGTGTTGCGAAAAGGCGTAAGTGAGTAAGGCAATTGTTCTACTGAGTGGAGGCATGGATTCATTGGTCTGTGCCGGTCTCGCCCATCAGGCGGGTCACGAACTTCATTTTCTTCACATGGATTATGGCCAGAAGACCTCCCGCCGCGAGCGTAAGTCTTTTGATGATATCGCGGATTTTTACAAAGTCCCCCAGAAGCACCGTAAGGTGATCGACATGAACTTCCTTCGCCAGATCGGCGGAAGCTCCCTCACTGATGAAAGTATTTCCGTAAAAAATTATCAGGGAGACAGTAATGTTATTCCCGATTCCTATGTTCCTTTCAGGAATACCATTATTCTATCACTCGCTGTTTCATGGGCCGAAGTTATGGCAGCGACCATTCTTTATATTGGTGCTAATCATGAGGACTCTCCCGGATATCCGGATTGCCGGCCTTCTTTTTATGAAGCCTTCAATAAGGTGATTCATGAAGGAACGAAAGCAACTGATATCAAAGTCATTACACCTGTTATCAGCATGAAGAAAAAAGAAATTGTCCTCCAGGGAAATGATCTTAAGGTTCCGTTTGAGCTCAGCTGGTCATGCTATCAGAGCTCCACCAAGGCATGCGGCAAATGTGACTCCTGCGCTTTGCGCCTCCGCGGCTTTAAGGAAGCTGGTAAAATTGATCCCATTGATTATCAATGAGGAGATATTTTATGAAAATTCTGACTACAGCTATTTTACTCACACTCTGCACTTCGGTTTCTGCCCAGGATGGTGAACTGTTCGCCAAGGCAAAAGAGCATCATCTCGCTAATCTCGATAAGCGCATTGCTTACCTTCAGGAACAGAAGTCGTGTGCTTCTACCGCCACCACGAAAGATGCTATCAAAGCTTGTCGTGACGCTCACAAGACGAAAATGCAGGCACTAAAAGGTGAGAATGAAGGCTGGAAGGAAGGAGTGAAGTCTGAGCGTAAAACGAAGCGTGAAGAAAGAAAAAAGCAGTAATTACTTTTTCAGTTTCTCCAGCGCTTTAATGATCTTCCGGAAATTGACAAAATCGTATCGCGAATGGGCCTTCAAGACGAAATCATCGACTGAAGGCTCATCATCTTTCAGAAAATAATAAGCAAAATCATTCGAGATAATAAAGAGTGCCGACAGTGGCGAAATCTTCTCCGCTTTGAGACTCAGGGGAAATCCATGACCATCCGGAGCTTCGTGATGCTGGTACGCCAGTGAATCTGTATCCGGTGGAGCCGTCTGAAAATACTTTTTAATAAGAAAGGCCGCATCCCTCGGGTGAGAGAGATAAATCTTCTGGTCTTCGTCTGACAGTGAATCTTTAATCTTTTCGAATTCCTGATAGCCTGAAATTGACAACAGGTGTGGGCGAACGGCGAGAGTAATATCGCAGAGGACCGAAGCGTAGACCAGCTTGTCCATGGTGCTTTTTGAAATCCAGTCGAGTTGTCTGGCAAGAAGACACGAAACAAGACTCGTGAGATTCATCTTCTGCGTGAATAATGCGTAATCGTCCTGCTTATCCTTGAAGGCCTTAAGATAATTCTCAACTTTCGTTTCTTTTTCCACTAGATGCCGGATTTTATCAACGGCACGGTCAATCGTTTCCTTGAATTCCTTATCCACATGAACTTCGTCATCAATCCGGAGAATTTTCTGCTCAAACCTTTTGACCGGAGTATCTGAAGCCCCTCTCAGGACAAAACGGAAATTGTTAGCGCGAAGGAAGATTGAAATCTGATTTTGAATCTGGTTAATCACCCACATCGCAGTCGAGCGCTGAAGATACAGGTACTGAATGCCCTTCGATTTGTACTTTTTTATATCGAGGATATCTGTCGTATCGTCTTCATTGAAGATCTTGATGTATTTGTCGTTCCCGATACGGATAAAAAGATTCTTGTTGATCCCATCGAGAATTCCCAGAAAATCGATATTGATCCTGCAATAAGCATTTTCATTGAGAAACTCGGAACTGTGAAAAAGACCCTTCGCCTCATCAACGAGCGAATTCGGAAGTGTGGCCTCATCGATCAGTTTAAATTGCTCGAGATGCTTCAGGAGCTCCTCGCCCTCTTCGCGTACTTCGTCGACCAGGATAATAATCCTGACTTTCGTCTGATGGGCCTTGAGATAGCCTACAAAATCTTCGAGAAGATAGGCATTCGACGTGTAATCGTACACGACCATTGCCGGAGCTCCTTCGAGATTCTTAAGAAAGTTCAGGGCCTTTTCTTCGTTCTCAAGCTCCGTCACGTCAGTGCGAAGAAGCGTTTCCAGGACGAATTTCAAAATTCCCCGCATGTACGGTGAACTGGAAACAACGAGAATAGGAATTTGTGTTTGTACTTCCATTAGTAGAGTTGGACAAAGTCCCCTTCAGTCACAGATCCACCGGAATGGAGAATACAGATAGCACCATTCGGTTCGAAATAATCAACAACTTCCAGCGTCCCTTTCACTTCTCCCTGTGACATACCAATCATGGCCCCGGATTCCGGATCATAGATCTCCTGTCCTTCCGTCACGACTTTCAGGATATCTCCAAGATTGATTCCGGAAGTTCTTCCGGCATTCACGTAAATTCTAGTGCCGATGATCTTGGCCACGCGGCCGAGCCAGTCGAGCTTGGATCCGATTTTAACGACCCGGGGAACTATTTTTCTCACTGCCACTTTGACTGAGTAGCGAAGAAGATCCTGGCGATAAGAAAGATTGTCTTCCGAATCGGCCTTATAAAATCTCAGGTTATCATCCGAGATATCGCCGTCCAGAGTTTCCGAGAAGAGTTCCTTGTTCGATAGAACATCGTAAACTTTAATTTCCACGACTGTTTCAGCGAGAGATTTGATTTTTCTTACGAAACCGATTTCATCACTCTTCTGCCGAACCCGCGCTTCCTTGATTCTTCCGAAAATAACAATATTCACCCCGGACATCTTCGCCTTCCGGGCAAGTTGGGCGAGCTTGATTCCCCCACCTGCATAAATTTCTTTTGAGTTTCCGAAAAGTGTTTCTGCTTCATGATCAATGATAAATTCACGGGACTTATTCAGCTCGCGGCGAAACTCTTCAGTTGCAGTCACCGCGAGATCGTCGCCACCCATGGGTGATTCATTGTAAAAAGCTAAGAGCGCAATTTTCTTTTTGATCGGACTGAATTCACTCACACTGTTCATGCGTGAACTTTGACTGATTGGTTTTCTGCGCGAGATGGGTGCACACGAAGCAGCAACCACAAATGCGATAAGAAGTGATAACGAACGAGAAATTAGGGACATGAGTAATCCTTCCTGAACTACTCTTTCACCATCTTGATCACATGCCCCGTTGGCGTGACCTCATTTACTAACGAGTAGTTATAGGATGATTTTAACTCTTTTACCTGTGACAATAAATCAGTAAACGATTTTTCCTCACCACGATAATAAACCCTCATCACGGCCTCTTTAGAACCAAACTGACCCATTTCTGCCTTTAAACCCAGTGAAGACCCTCGGTTTTGGAGAAGTTCCACCAATTTTGTAACGTCACCCATGTGTTTATGGCCGGTGATGACCAACTTGATTACTCGGTTTAAGGGCAGAGAACCTTCGATATTCTGAACAATTCCCGGGAATGCTCCCAACGGAGTTTTGTAAACTCTGTTCACGAGACCCGAATTTACTTCATTCTGAGCGGTGTTGAGCCACTCTTTCATTTCTTTCGGGAGCGTGATGTTGGAAATGCTCTTCTTGGTATTTCCATCCAGGAGATGAACTCTTCCGTCCCATTGATAAGATTGAATATTATTTTTCATCGTCCGGCGAAGATAGAGGCTTATCTTCAGCCAGAGAATATTCTGATAGGCAGGATCCATGTTCCCCAGAGTTTCTTCCGGAAGTTTTTCTTCCCACTGCAATTGATAAGAGAGGCAGGCTGCATCGCAGATCTTTGCATCAGCGAGATTTTTCGGAAGATGCTCCTTAAGCCACTTCTCCCAGCTTTTCAGAAGCGGGCCCGTGAACTGAGATTCTCTTTCCAGACCTATGTCTTTCCATTCAAATCCAACGAGATTCACTTCTGCGGAAATAAATAATCCAGAGTAGGCCGGTGCTTCAGCGGGAGAAACAGTTTCCTGTCCGAAGACAGGAAACATGAAAAGAAGAAGAAAAAGAAATTTCACAGCCGTACTTCCTCAATCTTTCCATCAATGATGAAGGAAACAGAGTTGGTATTCAGGACTTCGTTGATCTTTGCAGCCATTTGCGGAGAAGGATTCACGAGGAAGTTATCATCGAGCGGAAGCCTTGCCTTGCCCTCTCCGGTCTCGAAAATCAAATGAATCGGAACAGATCCTCTGTAAGACAGAAGAATCTGTTTCACCTGTTGAAGTGAGTAGGAATTGAGCTTATCCAAAGGAACACTCACGCGAACTGAAGTTACCCGGTTGTCGGATTCATCCTTGAGAAGTGCTACTTTGTTCGGGAAAAACTTTTTTGGGTCTTCCGTGAGATTGACGACTCCGTGGAAAATAAGTGGCTCATCCATTGTGAGGAACTGCTGAAATTCAGCGTATGTTCTCGGGAAGAAGAGACATTCAATTTTGCCCGAAAGATCTTCGATCGTCACGAAGGCCATCTTCTCACCTTTTTTAGTGAGAATGACTTTCGACTCAGAAATCATCCCTGCCACGACCATTGTTCTCTTGGTGGGATCGTGCTCATCCGGAACGCGGCTGAAACCTTCCGGCTTAGGCATCGTCGGAAGTTCCTGGATCTGAGCAAGGTTCATCGAAGTGAGTTTCGACATGATGTCGCGGAAGCGGAAAAGCGGATGACCGGAAACATAAATCCCAAGCAACTCCGCTTCGAGTGAAAGCATCTGACGTTCATCAAATTCCTGAGATTCAGAAATGTGAAGTTCATCGACCGCTGAATGCTGAGTTTCACCCATGTCAAAGAGCGATGTCTGCCCCATGAGTTTATCCTGCTGGCGTTTTTCAGCGTAGGTAGTAATGAGCTCCATGTTCTCAAGGAGTGTTTTCCGGTTGAACTTTTCACAAGTACCGAAGACACCCACTTTAATAAGTGATTCATGAACTCGCTTGTTCACAGCTTTCATGTTTACTCGTTCGCAGAAATCAACAAACCCTTTGAATGGTCCGTTTTCCGTTCTTTCACGGACAATTTCAGCGACCGCACTTTCCCCCACTCCCTTGATCGCCCCCATTCCGAATCGGATTGTTTGTCCGATAACGTTGAAGAGCCAGAGAGATTCATTGATGTCCGGTGGAAGAATATCAATCCCGCAATCCTTGGCTTCCTGGATATACGAGGTGATCTTTTCCTTGTTGTTAATCTCAGTCCCGAGAAGGGCCGCGAAGAACTGGGCCGGATAATATCTTTTCAGAAAGGCAGTCTGGTAAGAAATCACTGAATACGCAACTGCGTGAGACTTGTTGAATCCGTAGTTCGCGAATTCTTCCATGAGATCGAAAAGTGCAATTGCTTTCTCTTCATCGAATCCGCGCTCAACAGCACCTTTCCGGAAGATCTCTTTGTGCATCTGCATTTCTTCAGCTTTCTTCTTACCCATCGCGCGACGGAGCATGTCCGCCTGTCCGAGAGAATAACCCGCCACCACACGGGCGATGTTCATCACCTGTTCCTGGTAAACGATAATCCCGTAGGTATCTTTCAAAACCGGTTTCAGTTCTTCAAAGCTGTAGGTTTCAGGTTTCTGTCCGTGCTTGATCTCCGCGAACTGAAGATGCATTCCCATCCCCATCGGACCCGGGCGGTAGAGCGCATTGATCGCGGTAATATCATCGATGGAATCTGGCTTAATCCTCTTACACAAATCCTGCATTCCGCTCGACTCGAGCTGGAACACACCGACCGTACTACCTTCGGAAATGATCTTGAAAACTTCCTGATCGCGGTAATCAATATTTTCGATATCAAAATCCGGAACGAGATCGCGCTGGATAAGTTTCTGGGCATTGGAAATAACGGTGAGAGTTTTAAGTCCTAAGAAGTCGAACTTAACGAGACCGATTTTTTCAGCAAAATCCTTATCAAACTGGACAACCTGCTCGTCATTGGATCCGCGGAATAGCGGGCAATAAGTCACGAGCGGTTCGTTGGTGATGATGACTCCGGCAGCGTGAATTCCGGCGTGACGGTTGAGGCCCTCAAGGCGCTTACCAATCTGCAGAATTCTTCTGATCTTCGGATCGTTATCTTCGAGTTCTTTTAACTTCGGTTCTTTATTGATCGCATCCTGGAGTTCAATCCCCAGTTCTTCCGGAACAAGTTTTGAAAGTGTGTCGGCTTCCGAGTAAGGAAGAGCGAATACACGCGCGACATCGCGAATAACCGCTTTCGCTGAAAGAGTACCGAACGTAATGATCTGTCCGACACGTTCTTTACCGTACTTATTTGTGACGTATTCAATCACTTCCTGACGGCGGTCCTGACAAAAATCGATATCGAAATCGGGCATGGAAATACGTTCAGGGTTAATGAATCGCTCAAAAAGAAGATTGTAAGGAATCGGATCAACGTTGGTGATCTTAAGCGCGTAAGCAACAATTGAACCAGCTCCTGAGCCTCGACCCGGACCAACCGGAATTCCCTGGGCCTTTGCCCAGATAATGAAGTCCGATACGATCAGGAAGTAACCGGTGAAGCCCATCTGCGCGATGAGACCGATTTCGAGTTCAAGCCTCTCGGTGTAAGTCTGCTTGATTTCAGTTTCCCAATTCGCCTTTTCTCTCAGTTCTTTAAAGTGCGGACCAACAAATCTTTCTTCAAGCCCTTCCCGTGAAAGGCGTGTGAAGTAATCGCTCTCAGTTTCCGCAGTTTTAATTTCAAATTTCGGGAGGAGGTAAATCTGCTTGCCTTTATCATCCTGCCATCTGATCTCAAGATTACATTTGTCTGCAATCTTCATGGTGTTGTCACAGGCTTCCGGAGCGTAATGAAACGCATTTCTCATTTCTTCCGGGCTCTTGAGATAAAACTCAGTCGTTGAAAGTTTCATGCGTTTTTCATCTTCAAACGTCTTACCTGTCTGAATGCACATGAGGACTTCCTGAGCGGCAGCATCTTCTCTCGTGAGATAATGGCAGTCATTAGTCGCTACCATCGGAATGGAATGCTCTTTGGAAAAGCTCAGAATTTTTTCGTTAACAATCATCTGCTCGGGAATTCCGTTTTCCTGAATCTCGAGATAGAAATCATCCTTATAAATTTCGCGGAATTTAAGTGCTGCCTGAACAGCTCTTTCATCCTGACCAGTAAAGAGGTTGTACCCTACTTCACCCTTGAGACAAGCTGTCGTGGCAATGAGGCCTTCGGAGAATTCCCTCAGAAGTTCAGCGTCGGCCCTAGGCTTGTAATAAAATCCTTCCTGATAGGCCTTAGAGAGAAGCTTACAGAGATTCCGGTAACCCGTGAGGTTCTTACAAAGAAGAATCAAGTGATGGATCTGGTGCCTTCCTTCCACTTCATCTTGCGAGTCCAGAGTCTTCAAATTTTTAGGCGGACGACGATCGTGGCGCGATCCCGGAGTGAAATAAATTTCAGATCCCAAGATTGGCTTAATACCTGCGGATAAAGCGCGCGTATAAAAATCAATCGCACCAAACATGTTACCGTGATCGGTACAGGCAATCGCTGGCATCCCCAGTTCTTTCGTTCTTGTCATGAGATCGCCTAAGCGGATCGCCCCATCAAGAAGTGAGTACTGACTGTGAAGATGAAGATGGGTAAAGTTATCTTTATGGGTATTCTGAAAATCACTACCAACGTAGGGGTTTTTCATTATTTAGAGTCCTCGAATGTGTGTGTGGGCTACAGGGTAAGATAATCACCTTTCCCGGCAAAAGACAAAATGAAGGGCCCGAAATCGGCCCACAAATTCTCACTCATATCCGACCGTTCCGGAATCTTGCGTCATCCTCTGAAAAAGCTCATCTTTACCCTTCAAAAATTAGCTAGTTCCGGGTAGAAAGAGCTTCTGCAGGAGAAGTAAAAAATGTTTACGGGAAATGACAAAATTTTGGCATCTGAGCTGGCCAAGACCATTCGTTTTTTCGAAGGAAAAAACTGGACTCCTGCTACTTCCACGAATTATTCAGTTCGTTCTATCGATGTGCCAGGACAATTCCTCATTTCACGCTCCGGTGTGGATAAAAGCACATTCTCTCCGGAAGATCTGATCCTGATAAACAACCAGGGTGACATTCATCCCGGCTTCCAGAGACCTGGTGTAAAATCTTCTGCGGAAACCGGAATTCATACTGAGCTTTATCGTCTCTATCCTGAAGTAAACTGCGTTCTTCATTCACACTCAGTACTTTCCACAGCCCTTTCCTTCGCTCAGGCAAAAAATAAAGAAGTGGTATTCGAGGGCCTGGAGATCCTGAAAGGTCTCGAAGGAAATGAAACGCATGAGATGCGTGAAATTCTTCCGATCGTACCAAACTCCCAGCATATCCCGGATATCATGCACGCTCTTAAGCCTTACCTTTCCGGTAAACCCATTCATGGTTTTCTGATTGCGGGCCATGGACTTTATGCCTGGGGGAAAGATATCCCGACTGCGAAAAGGCATATCGAGACGTTTGAGTTCTTATTCGAGTGCTATCACACCATGAGGAGACAATTATGGGAGTGTTAAGACTTCTTGATCAGGGCGGAAAAGAAATTTCTTCTCCCTCCGAAATAAAAAAATACATGATTGAAAGAGGGATTATCTTTGAGCAATGGGAAGCGTCCCAGCCACTGAAAGATTCCGATTCTCAGGAGACAATCCTCGCGGCTTACGAGCATGAGCTCGCCCCTTATATGAAGAAAAATGGCTACGTGAATGCTGATGTCATCAACGTTCACAAAGATACTCCCAACATAGAAGCAATCCGCGCGAAATTTCTTTCAGAGCACACTCATGCCGAAGATGAAGTCCGTTTTTTTGTTGATGGTGAGGGAGAATTCTTCTTTCACCTGAAAGACAGGAACGAAGTCTTTTCTCTCCTCTGTCAGAAAGGTGATTTTATCTCCGTCCCTAAGGGATACACTCATTGGTTTGACCTCGCCCCGAGCTATCATGTGAAGGCCATTCGTGTTTTCATGACACCGGAAGGGTGGGTCGCAAACTACACTCAGTCAGGTGTGGAAAAGAGTTACCAGAAATGAGCAGGAAACTTTTCCTCTTCGACATTGAAGGAACGACGACAGATATCAAATTTGTTCACAAGACTCTCTTCCCTTATTCACGGGAAAGAATGAGCGAGTACGTCATGAAGAATGAGAAAGCGCTCGCTCCTCATCTTGAAGATGTCCGGAAAACAATCACTATTGGGGGTGGAAAAAAAACTGATATCAAAACAGTCATCAGCACCCTGATCAAATGGATCGATGAAGACAGAAAGCAGAAGGCCTTAAAAGAAATCCAGGGACTCATCTGGGATGAGGGCTATAAGAGTGGTGCCTTCAAGGGTCACGTGTATCCTGACGTCCGTCCTTTCTTTGAGAATCTCTGTGCGAGTGGATATATCATCGGGATTTATTCTTCCGGCTCCGTTCACGCTCAGAAACTCATCATGGCGAACTCTTCTTCCGGAGATCTCACGCCATTCATTAAGTACTACTTTGATACGCAGGTGGGGCAGAAGCGCGAGAAAGTTTCCTATCAGAACATTGCGATCAAGGTCCAATTACCTCCACCGGAAATCCATTTCTTCTCCGATATCCCGGAAGAATTGAAGGCCGCAGAACTCGCTGGCTTCAGAACGTCGCATGTCGTACGCGAAGGCACTGAGCCTTCGTCGTTTCACGGAATCAAAAATTTTTCTGAATTCAGGTTCTGATTATTTCTTAGATTTCTTCTGAGCAGCACAACTCGTTTCCATCTCCACACACGAGCGTGTGAAAACTATCGTCGTCCACCAGGTCTCAGTCATATTGGTATCCATGAGATACTCCTTCCCGGGGCACAGAGTCCTCACCATCACAGGAATGGCCGTATTTTTTTCCTTCTCAGCGTTGGAAAAAAACAACCACTGATTGAAGCAGGACTTCAGTTCATCTTTCCCTTCAGGAAGGACCTGATAAACACTCACCGGTCTTTCAAAAGATTCTTTATTGAAATCAATCTTACGGATGAGATCATAGCCGGCATATTTCTGAGTACAGCTAATAGTAAGTATAAGGAGGATTAAAATTTTCATATGTCGGTGGATATCATGCTATCCCGGTGATGACCAGTGATAACGAGAAGTTAGAACCGTGAAAATCTCGCCCTTCTGCTTTGCAATGCGAACTGAAAAAGGTATGTTTTTTTTCAATGAAGAATATTATCGCAATCTTAATACTGCTCACGACTACTGCCTCTTTCGCCAAAAAAAGTGAAATGACTGTTCAGGGACGCAGGTTCGTTGTTGTCAGTCCGAATGTGAGACCCGCGCAGAAACGCCCGCTCCTCCTTGTCCTTCATGGTTGCAAACAATCCCCGGAAATAATCCTCGAAGGTACGCGCCTCGACCAAGTTGCTGTTGCTAAGAATTTTTTTGTCATCGCCCCGGAACAGAGTGTTCTTGAAAACTTCGATCATTGCTGGAACTGGTTCCTCGCTTACGAACAGAAACGCCTTCCCATGAATCAGATGGGCCAGATGGTTGCTGCGATCGAGGCAATGATCCTCAGCTCGCAGGTTGATCCCGACCAGATTTACGTCGCCGGTATAAGTGCTGGTGGAGTGATGGGGCACAATCTCGCTTCCTGTTATCCCGATGTATTCCGTGGTGCTGCTCTTTCAGCAGGCCTCGCGTATAAAATCGCTGAAGACCTTTACGAAGCTTCAACTGTTCTTGATTCTCATCATTTCAAGACTCCCGCTTATCTCGGCAAAGCTGCTTATAACTGCGGTCGCGTGGGATCAAAACGCCGTCTCAATAAGATGATTCTCATTCACGGCGAAGAGGACACGCGGGTTGATCCATTTCACTCGGAACTCATCTCTGGTGTTAATGAAGTGACTCTCGATTATTACGATGATGGACGGAAAAACAATTCAGCCACCTTCACGTCTGTTCAGACAGTGCGTGAACTCGGTAATAATTTCGGTGCAACGATCACAGACAAGCGCTACCAGACAGTGAATTTCACTGAGCGCCTGGTGCTCGTTAAAGGCATGGCCCATGCATGGGGCGGCGGTAAGCCGATCTCCCCTAACTTCGACCCGAAGGCTCCTTCCACCAACGATTTCATTCTCAATTTCTTTCAACTTTAAAAAGAGCTTCTCATGATCGGCATTCTTGGATTGATCATTTCCCTTTCCGCGCTCATGTATTTTGCTTACCGGGGAGTTAACGTTCTTATCCTCGCTCCGGTTTGTGCCATCATCGCCGTTCTTTTCCAGGTCGAATCTTATTCCGGAAACGGTCAGGCCCTCGCTTACTACACTCAGATTTTCATGGGCTCACTTGGTAAATATCTCATTACTTATTTCCCGCTTTTCCTTCTGGGTGCCGTTTTCGGAAAACTCATGAACGACTCGCGAGCGACTCAGGTGATCGGGGAATCAATCTCCCGTTTGCTGGGGCCAAAGCACGCGATCCTCGCCTGCGTTCTCGCCTGCTCAATCCTGACTTACGGTGGAGTATCTCTGTTCGTTGTCGCTTTCTGCGTTTATCCGATCAGTGTGACCCTCTTTGAACAGGGTGGTGTTGATAAGAAATTCATTCCGGGTTCCATTGCTCTCGGATCATTTACTTATACGATGAGTACTCTTCCGGGTACTCCGGCGATCCAGAATGCGATCCCGATGCCGTATTTCGGAACAACACTTTTTGCGGCCCCAGGACTGGGGATAATCGCTTCCCTCATCATTTTTGGCCTTGGAATGTGGTGGCTGAACTCTCAGGCCGCGAAAACAAATACCGGAATTATTCAGAGTGAAAACCTTGAGCGTGATCTGACTCTCCCGAGTGTATGGTTATCGTATACACCGCTGGTGATTGTTATCTTCGGGAACTACGCTCTGACGAATTGGGTTGTGCCTTCGTGGGACACCTATTACCTGGCGGATGCGAAATTCGGCGGCGCAAATTTCAATTCTCTCAAGGGACTCTGGACACTGATACTTGCCCTCCTCCTGGCCATGGCCTTCGTCATCATTTTCCTTCGTAAATATAACAATCGTCCGGTCTCTTCACTCAACGAAGGAACCATGGACTCTCTCCTTCCCATTTTTAATACTGCCTCGGAAGTTGGATACGGATCAGTGATCGCGGCCCTCGCTTCGTTTGAAGTTTTAAAGAACGGGATCCTGAGTATTGCTCCTTCAAATCCACTCATTTCAGAAAGTATCGCCATCAACGCCCTTGCCGGTATTACTGGCTCAGCTTCTGGTGGTCTCAGTATCGGCCTGGAAGTGCTCGGTGCCCGCTACCTTGAACTCGCACAACAGATGAATATCTCACCGGAACTTCTTCACCGAGTAGCATCGCTAGCGTGCGGTGGTTTCGATAGTCTCCCGCATAATGGTGCCGTAATCAGTCTTCTCACCATCTGTCATCTTACTCATAAAGATTCCTACAAAGACATCTTCATGGTTTCGGTTGTCTTTCAGGTTGTGGCGAACGTTGCAATTGTCGTTCTCGGAACAATGTTCGGAAGTTTCTAAGAAAAGATTTTATGAAGCCGTCTTCTCTTGAAGACGGCTTTTTTTTTGATTATTTTTTGATTTCGATGACTGAGATTTCAGGATTCAATAACTCTTCATTCAATTCAATTTTCAGAACAGTATTCGCTCTCGCTACAAAATATCCTGTCGCCTTATGTAAACCACCACAAACCTGGGCGCGGCCCCATGTATTCACAACCTCAGACACAGCAACATTCACATACTCACCAGACCCGATTTCGATCGGTCCTCTTTCTTTCGGCACCAGTGCAAACTCAACCGGCATGCACGATGCTTCCTTCGTCATAGTTACCAGATAAGTCCCCGCCTTCTTGATCTTGATATCGAGAACTTCAGCAGATGCTGTAATCGATGTTAAGAGAATGAAAGCTGATAGAAGTGTTTTCATAATTATCCCTGTTGTTTTGAGGAGAACTTACAGAACAAAATTCTCCCCGCAAAGGTTCGTGAACTTATTACTGACCCATTCCCCATCCACCAGTCATAGAAAAAGCCTCTCCCGTAATGGTTGAAGCCGAATCAGACAGGAAGAACTTCGTCATATCGGCAATCTGCTCAGTCGACGTGAATTTCTTGATGTAGGCCGGCTTCAGCATGATCTCAGTGGCAACCTGGTCTTCAGTCATCTTATTCAATTCGGCCTGCTTAGTGAGCTGCGCGCGCATTAGCGGAGTATCAACGAATCCAGGACAGATCGTATTCACTGTCACGTTGTGTTCGGCGAGTTCAATCGCCATAACCTTGGCGAGACCGATTACGCCATGTTTAGCGGAAACATAAGCGGCCTTAAAAGGACTGGCGACTTTGCCGTGAATGCTCGAGATATTGATGATGCGACCCCAGTTATGTTTTTTCATGGTCGGTATGACAGTTTTTGAGCAGAGGAAAGTTCCGGTCAGCATGATCGCGATAAGCTGGTTCCATTTTTCGAGAGGAAAGTCTTCGACCGGAGACATGAATTGAAGGCCGCAGTTGTTCACCAGAATTGTGGGTTCACCGAAGTTCTTCACTGTATTCTCGAACGCTAACTTAACTTTTTCTTCAGATGTCACATCACATTCAACAAATGGCACGTCTTCTGACGGCGGGCGGATATCCCAGGACACGGCCTTGATGCCTGCAGATGAAAGAGATTTAACAATGGCGAGCCCGATACCGGATGATCCACCTGTAACCACAGCGACTTTTTGCATATTTACCTCGATATGGGTGAGTTTTTAGCATGAATTACCCCGGAGTTCCATAGTCTCACTGGGGCCATTTTGGGGTCTGTAAATTTTCTCCTCTCCTTGATAAACGAGAGTAGAGATATGTTTTTTTGGTTAGTATCCGGTTCGATTTAAGGAGAACTTATGAAAGCAATGATCGTTGGTATCCTGGCCCTTGGAACCACAACTGCCTTTGCGCAGAACCTGACCAAGGCACAGCTCGCCACTGTCCTCACTTCTAAAAAAGCAGTGCTTGAAGCTGTTGCCCCGGGAATGTCAAAGTCGATCTCGACCTCGTCATTTGTCGCTCTCGAAGACGGCACAAAATGTAATTATACACAAAGCTCTGTTCAGACGATTTTGAAACTTGAAGGCGAGAAGATGATTGTCTACAGCCAGGAAAGCTTCCGTCCTGAAGTCAATCCGCTCTGTACGGCTAGCGGTATGGAAGCGTTTCAGGAAAATGTTGTTTTCTTCGAAGCGAAACCAACTCTCGCGCAGGATCTTAAAGACCTTAATGATAGTGACGTGAAAACAATTGTCCGCGCTGGCG
>JAYVHR010000246.1:0-2346 GCA_043771075.1 Bacteriovoracaceae bacterium | reverse complement strand
ATCCGGCGTTCGTAATCCACATCTTTTCACCGTTTACGATCCAGTGATCACCGCCATCTTTGATGGTGGTTTTAATTCCCCCGGCATCAGATCCGTTACCAGGTTCAGTGAGACAAAAAGATGCGATCCGGAATTCCTGCGTGAAGGGAGTGAGAAATTTCTTTTTCTGTTCATCGGTCCCGCCGATAACGATGGGAAGGAGGGCGAGGTCATTGGCCATGAAGGCGGTGTTCATTCCCATGCACCCATAAGCGAGAGCTTCACTGATAATGACACTGTCAAGGGAAGTGAAACCTGAGCCGCCATACTCTGCTGGAATACAGGTGTTGATTAAACCCAGTTCCCAGGCTTTCTTAAAAATTTCAGCAGGAAATATTCCTTTCTCATCGTACTCCTGGGCATGTGGAATCATCTCGTTCCGTGCGAACTTGAGAGCGAGTTCCTTCATCTCCTTCTGTTCCGTGGAGAGTGAAAAATCCATGTTAATTCCTTGGTCTATGAGTCCAAAAGAGGAGCAGCGTCTATGATGAATGTCTGTGGGATTGTAAAACATTTTTGGATTGTTTGAAAGAAAGGTAATTCCTGTAAAGGTTTTACCACAAAGCTTCTTTCCGCCCAGCGGGGATGCGGAATAATCACGATGTCAGAATTCCATGAAGTGGTGCCCCAAAAAATCATATCAACATCTAAGGTTCTGGGACCTTTGGGAATGTCGCGATGTCTCCCGAATTTTTTTTCTATATCCAGTAAGATTGTCATCACCTCATTGGGAGTTTCTACAGGTAGAGAAAACTCCAATACCTGATTATAAAAATCGGGCTGGTTTTCATATTCGACTGCCTTCGAATAATAAATCCTGCTGGCACCGATGAAATTAAAATGTCGGGAAAGTTCTTTCTGTGCGGCCTTCAGAGTTTCTACGGAATCGCCAATATTACTGCCGGTG
The DNA here is from genome assembly GCA_043771075.1 of Bacteriovoracaceae bacterium. Taxonomy (GTDB): domain Bacteria; phylum Bdellovibrionota; class Bacteriovoracia; order Bacteriovoracales; family Bacteriovoracaceae; genus Peredibacter. The sequence goes on along the minus strand of JAYVHR010000246.1, from coordinate 1,400 downwards.
GCGATGATAAGAGACATCAGCGTTTCTTGGTCTCATCCAGTTTCTTATCCGTTTCGATGTCAGGATAATTCTGAAGGAAAGAGGGGAAGGCGGGTTCCTTGGGAACAACCGGATCACCTTTTACTCCACATGCCGTGACGAAAATAAGAATGAGCAGGATTTTAGAATTCAATGGCAAAACCAATATTCAGCACATCAGTACCAAGGTCAGCTTTGAGAAACCAGCCGGGAACAAGACGGCGCATAACCGTCACACCGGCAACGACACCGTTTTTCTTGAGACTATCAATAGCATTTAGTTCAGCGTTATTCTGGGGATCGGTGTTCTGAGTTTCCTTACCGGCATCCGGACTGGATACAGTATTATTCTGATAACCCACATAGGGCATGAAGAATGTGAAGAGCGGACCTTTGATGTTGTATTTTACCCGTCCGATAAATCTGTTTACAAGTGTCTGAGTGGAATCTGCCGGATAATTATCGAGTAGAGTTCTGCCGTAAACTCCTTCGACGAAAAAATTATCAGTGAACTGGTATGCCCATGTGAGACCGAATTCATTTCCGCGGGTATAACCGCCGCTCCCGCCCTCCGGATTGTCAGCGTTGAGAATGGCAGCAAAAATTCCGACAACGTTATCAGGCTTGATGTGACGGTTCTTGTTGTCCTCAACGAATTCGACGGAATCATCCATCACAACATCCGCTGAATAAAGATCGTCTTCATCTTTAATTTTCGGACCATCGGCCGTGACTACTTCCACCGGCTTTTTCATGAAAAATGAATCGTCACCCTTCACAATCTGCACATCCTGGTCCCGGCGAAGTTTGGCCCACTGATTGAGTGAGTAAATTTTCAGGATTTTGATGCCGACCTGGCCCTGATGGTTTTTTGCCACGAGCGCGCGGGCAGCGAGCTTATTTTCGAGGGCGAGGGAGATAAAATCCCCCGTTCCGAGTTGCTGGTTATTATTTGTAAGAATAAAAATTTTCTTGGAATTCGAAATAATTTTTATTGTCTCAGTGAATAAATTTCCGTCCGCCGCCTGTGCCACATTGATATTGGCATCTTCCACCAGTGACTGTGCGCTCAGCGGACTTGAAATCACGAAGATAAGCGAAGCATAAATAAGAATCAGGGATGTCATTTTCATTCTTATTTTCATTCTAAGTAATTCAGTCTTCGACTGTAAACGTCACAATTAATGTTTAAATTTGATTGAATGAGTCAAGATTTCTGGCACTATTCGTAATACGCTTTTTTCATGATGCAAATTCAGGAGAATTCCATGCCAGATATGGCCTACCAGCGGCTCACTACGAGTGCGAACCCGATGTTCGTTGTGGTGGCGGGAAATATTGGAAGTGGGAAAACCACTCTCACCAAGAAACTCTCTGAAAAG
>JAYVHR010000245.1:0-5886 GCA_043771075.1 Bacteriovoracaceae bacterium | reverse complement strand
AGTCAGGGGGAGAGCTCGTGGCCTTCGTCCTCCATGCTCCCAGAAAAGACATTGTGATGAATATCGCGACCGGTGTCCGTCGTGATTTTCAGGGAAAGGGTCTAACGAGTCGTATGTATGAAAGGATTTTGCGGGAGCTTCCCGAAAAAGGTTTCCGGAAGATGCAACTTGAAGTCATCACGGAAAATGTCCGCGCGATTGGGGCCTACGAGAAGGCCGGCTTCCAGAAAAAGAGAAAGCTTTTGTGCTGGAAAGGGAAAGCGGAGTTCATCCCCGACTCTCCCGGAGTTTATGAAATCAAATATCCGCAACTCACCAGTGAGCATGCTGCACTCACTCCATTCCCTTATGCTTTTGAAATGGATAAGACATCGGTGGAGAACCAATCCGGTGTACTGGAACTGCATGAGTTAAGAGAAGGAAAAAATCTTCTTGCGTACGCAGTCTGGGATCCCTGGAAAATGAATCTCATTCAACTGGGCGGAGTCAGTAAAGAATCCGTCTCAGGAATACTTTCCCGCATGAAACTGGACAGCGAAAATTTCGGCATGGTGAACGTGGATGAGAACAACAACAAAGTGAACGGAGTTTTCCGTGAACTGGGTCTGATGAATTATATTTCTCAGTACGAGATGGAAAGATTGTTCTGACGACCTTTGTAGATCGCCTCAACGTTATTTCCGTCCGGATCCATGACATTGGCCTTGTAGATTCCCTTTCTAAAACATTCCTGCGGACTTTCGATGCATTTGCCACCTGCCTTGAGGGCCGATTCATGGAAAAGTTTCACTGAGCCAGGATTTTCCGCATGAAAGGCAAAGTGAATCGATTTTGTGGTTTCCGGGTTCTGCCTGATCTCGAGCTCATTAATATAGAAGTGTTCATTCGCTTCACCGGTAATGGTGTGGCCGAGAGTTTCGACGATCGCGCGGTAGAACCTTTTACTCTGATCGAGATCCTTCACGTAAAGAACAACGTGATCAAAAAGTTTCTTTCTTATTTGATGCATGCTCGGCCCTGGAAAAGATTTAAATTCTCTTAACCAGAACTATCACAATCAAAAAAAAAGAAAAGAAGTTTAGCCTTAACTAAATCTTGTTTTTTTTCTGGCAACGTCCGCGGTAGCGCTCATACTTTTCTTTGCACTCCCATGATTTCCCATCGGGAAGAAGAATCGCATGGGCCGGAACCTTAATCCGGTCGCAATGAAATCTCCGCTGAATGTATCCGGCCTTACAATTCCATCCGGGGTTTTTGTCGGAAGGTCCCGCATGAGTGGGGATTTTCACGCAATCCCCTTCAAAATAATGGAAGCCCTGCGGACATTCCTTCTCAATGACTTTGTAGATGAGATCAGGATAATCGGTGATCATTCCGTCCACTCCCATGCCCATAAGCTTCTTCATGTCCTCGCGATTGTTCACCGTCCAGGGAATCACTCTCATCCCCTGAGCATGGAATAGCGGGATGTCTTCGTAAGAAAGGAGATTGAAATCAGGCGAAAAGATTTCAGGAAAAAAGCCCAGGGTTTTCTTTACTGCCTCCGGGGATTCTTTTTTTTCAGTGAGATAAGAGAGCTGAATCTGGGGATACTGCTTCTTCATATAGATCAGAACGCGCGGGTCAAAACTCTGGATGATAAAGCGGTCTTCCGGGAGATATTCCCGGATAGCGGCCACGACCAGGTCGGAGAACTCCGTAACTTTTGGCTGAAAGCTCTTCTTCTCGTCTTCGGGGAGCGACTTGATCTCGATATTGTACATGACGGTGCGTTTTTCTTTCTTAAGCTGGGACTCGATTTCCATCAGGAGCGATGACAGGAGAGGTTTCCCGACACTCATCTTCTTCTGATCGGGAAAGCGCGGGTGCTTGATGGAACCGCAATCAAAACGCAAGATCTCGCTGTAGTCCATTTTGTAGAGATTGAATTCTTTTTCCTTGAAAGTTTTACCTTCCGGATGAGAACAAAACTCTGTGGCGATCCACGGCTCGTGGCTCACAACGACTTTCTTATCTTTTGAGATCACCACATCCATTTCCAGAGTTGTGACGGGATACCGGAGGGCCTCGCGCATGGCCTCGATGGTATTTTCCGGCATAAGCCCGCGCGCTCCCCGGTGCCCTTCCCAGTCAAAACCGGAAGCAAATACGGGAGCAATCAGGAAAAGGAAAAAAAACTTCATAGGAAAATCCGTAATGTTAAAGCAATGAAGGCCGGAAGGGCCTGGATATAAATAATGTTCGGGCTCGCAGTGAACGCGCCGTAGATTCCTGCGACCGCAACGAAGATCAGAAAGAGAACGGTGACATTCATATCGCTGGTCAGGAGTCCGTAAGCAATTCCCACCGCAAGGAAGCCATTATACAAACCCTGATTCTGGGCGAGAACTTTGGTCATCTGCGCCTGAGTTTCCGACATGCGGAAAATTTTCATTCCCATGGGTGTTGCCCATAGGAACATCTCGAGCACGAGAAAACCTAAATGAAGGAGTGCGACGAGGGCAGAAATCCCTTTGAAGGCGATGAGCATAGATACCTCTCTATGCTCATTATTCTACCTCAGATTATTCCAGACCCAAAAATTGATCGTAGGTGCATTCCTCATCCCTGACGCCCCGGGCCTGAATCTCGATCACACGGCTTGCGATCGTTTGAATAAACTCGTGATCGTGCGACGTGAAAAGAAGCGTTCCCTTGAAATCAATGAGCCCTTCGTTCACGGCGGTAATTGTTTCGAGATCGAGATGATTCGTAGGATTATCCATCACCAGAACGTTGGAACCGGAGAGCATCATCTTCGAGAGCATGCATCTCACTTTCTCACCACCCGAGAGGACGTTACAGAATTTTTTCGCTTCTTCACCGGAGAAGAGCATGCGTCCCAGAAATCCGCGGAGGAATGTTTCGGTCTGGTCTTTTGAATACTGACGGAGCCAGTTGATGAGATCGAGTTTCGCGTCTTTAAAATATTGTGAGTTATCATTCGGAAGATACGCACGAGTCGTCGTAATCCCCCACTGAATTCTTCCGGAATCAGGTTGAAGCTCTCCCATGAGAATCTGGAAGAGGGCCGAAGTTTTTACTTCCGAGTCAGCAAGGAAAACGACTTTCTGATTTTTCTTGATCGTGAAGCTCACGTTATTCAGGATTTTCTCACCTTCCATCGTGTAAGTCAGTCCATCCACTGAAAGAAGCTGGTCTCCTGCTTCACGGTCGGCCTTGAATCCGACATAAGGATATTTCCGGGTCGAAGGCTGAATGTCTTCGAGAGTAAGCTTATCGAGCATTTTCTTACGAGACGTTGCTTGAGACGATTTCGAAGCGTTGGCAGAAAAGCGCTGGATGAATTCTTTCAGGTCTTTCATCTTATCTTCAGTTTTCTTATTCTGGTCGTTCATCAAACGCTGGGCGAGCTGGCTCGACTTAACCCAGAAATCATAGTTACCTACGTAAAGTTTGATCTTATTGAAATCGATATCACAGATGTGCGTGCAGACTTTATTTAAAAAATGTCGATCATGAGAAACGACGAGGACAGTTGTATCCTGCTGGTCCATGATAAATTTTTCCAGCCACTGAATGGCCTTGAGATCCAGATCGTTGGTCGGCTCATCGAGAAGAAGGATTTCGGGTTTTCCGAAAAGTGCTTGAGCGAGGAGAATTTTTACTTTCTCACCACCGGTCAGTTCTTTCATTTTTCTCAGATGAAGATCTTCTTTAATTCCCAGACCTGCCAGAAGTGAAGCTGCATTTGCTTCAGCTTCCCAGCCATTGAGTTCCCCGAATCTTCCTTCGAGTTCCGCAGCTCTCTCGCCATCTTTATCTGAGAAATCTTCTTTCGCGTACAATGCATCTTTCTCTTTCATGATCGCGACGAGTTCACTGTGACCCAGGATCACCGTCTTCAAAACTTCTTCTTCATCAAAGGCAAAGTGGTTCTGCTTTAAGACCGCCATCCGTTCACCGGGAGAAATTTCTACAGCACCGGAGTTAGGAGTGATCTCTCCGGAAAGAATTCTCAGGAAGGTTGATTTACCTGCACCATTGGCACCAATGACACCGTAACAGTTGCCAGGAGCGAACTTGAGGTTAACGTCTTCGAATAGTGTGCGGCCACCGAACTGGAGGCGCAGATCGTGTACTGCGAGCATGGAAATCCCCGGAAAATTTTCTGGAAAATTAACATGATTAACGCGGAAAGACTATGAATTTAGGGGATGATTTAGAGGGAAACACCGACAATATCGGCGTCACTACGATTCATGTATTGAATACTAGCGTTGTATTGTTGATGACGATCAGTGACGTCGGAATAATAAGCCCCGAGAATCTCTTTGAGCTTCTCTTCGTGCTTTACTTCCAGTTGACCAATGAGAGTTTCAAAATCCTGTCTCGCCTCTTTACCGGCCTTCTCAGCTTCCCGCGAAAGGGAATCAATCTCAGCTTCAAAAGACTCTGACTCTTCGAGATAGGCAGTATAAGTTTCTTCCCCGTGGTCAGGGTCAGCATCGATCAGGAATTCTTTGAGATCAGCTTTCCAGCCTTGCTTGATTTCATCCCACGGTACTTCATCCACATGAGCAATTGCAGACCCATCAGGCTCAATTTCAGAGACAGCTGCATTTTCGGAAACAGACGGAGAGTTGGTGATGACCGGATCCGCAACAAGTGAAGCGTGCACACGGTGAATGGCAGAAGTATTTACGTCGGGGCGGCCACGGGCAGCGGCCATTTTTGTTTTGATCTGATCGATTTGAGTCGTGCCTTCCGGCTGAGGCAGGATGTTGTAAACAAAGGCGGCAGAGATTAAGCACAAGAGGGTGACTCTTTTCATGCTTAAATTGTAGGACCGAATTCTCAACCGTCCTAGATAGGTAAAAATGCTCATCCTCGGAGCCTTTTAGTCAGGAATGCCATTCCTATCAGGGGAATCCACATCACAACAAACTCACTGGCGAGTACCTGAAGGCCCCGTAAGCTGATGAAATTTCCAATCCCGATGGGAGAAACTTCGATCGGTCTCCAGGGAAAGAAATATCTGCCGGTATCAAATGGCCACCAGAGTGCGACACCTAAACCGCCATTAGTCAGCATATCCGAGAGCGGATGAGAAAAAGTGGATAAAGTCGTGAGAAAAAAAACGGATTTCTTTTTATCACTGAATAAAAAAGTCGAAAGAATCCCCATGATGACCGCGAAGACAAGTGAGTGGGTAAAACCGCGATGACCCCATTGGGATTCATAGGGAATGCCGAAGCTGAATGAAATGACATCAGCATCCGGAAGGATTGCGAGAAAAATACAAAGAAGAGAAAGCTTACCGCCAAGCTTCTCTCCCCTTCCGATCATCATCGCAAGGGGAGCCGCCGGATGAGAAAGAAGGGAAGCCACTTATTTTCTTTTGCCTGACATTCTGAGAATGAAGAGAAAGAGATTGATAAAATCGAGGTACAGCTTGAGAGCTCCCATGATTGCACCGCGGGCAACATGATCACTGCTTCCACCCATCGGTGCCATGTTCTTAATGATCTGAGTATCATAGGCAGTGAGCCCTGCAAAAACGACGATTCCGACGAGACCATAAATCTGTCCGCCCATTCCACCCATCATTGACGGGAAGAAAATGGAAAGAATCGCGAAGCCAAAAAGTCCGAAAAGACCCATCGTACAGAAACTTCCGATCGGGCCCAGATCTCTTTTTGTCACATAACCAAAACCCGAAAGCCCTGCAAACGCAAATGCTGTCGTAAAGAATGCGGACTGGATACTTTCCTGAGTATAGATCATCGAGAAGATGGAAAGAGTAGCGCCGTTAAGTGCAGCGTAAAGAAGAAACATGGCCGTTGCCATCATCGGTGACATTTTGTTGATACCGGCCGAAAGCCA
>JAYVHR010000244.1:0-2641 GCA_043771075.1 Bacteriovoracaceae bacterium | reverse complement strand
CCGAAAAAAAGAGTCATGCAGATAATTCAGGATGTGGAACGCTCACGTCGGGGAACTTATTGCGGATCAACTTTGCTCTGCTACAGCGACAAAAAAATTGCGAGCATCAACATCAGGACTGCCGAAGTTGATCTCTCTGAGCGCCTTTGGCGCTACGGAGCGGGCGGAGGAGTAACTCTTGCTTCCAATCCCGTTCACGAGTTCCAGGAGATGGAAGCCAAGGTAGCGAGCTTTCTGACATTAATTAGGGCCCCGGGCTACTTCCAGAAACCAGAGTAATTTCATCACCTTGCTAATCTCCCCTCAAGATGTTTCTTTCAAAGTCTTACATAGATTGACGTACGTTTTTTAGCATAGATATGCTTCATACCAATCGCTACACAATGGATTTGAGTAGATTAATTTTCAAGGAGTCGAGAATGACAACTGAGCCGACCACGAATGGTCTTGCCGATACAACCACTGCTCCTACGAGTGGAAAGATCAGCCTGGAAATGCTGGCAAAAATGACTGGCTTCCCGGTTGAGATAATCAAAGACGAAATCTTTCAAGGCAAAGGTTCTGAAGATATTTCTCTCGAAGATCTCCGAGCTGCCATGCTGACCTACATCGATTCATCGATCCTCACCAAAGAAGAATAACGAAAAAAGCCCCGCCACGACGGGGCTTTTTTTATTTCCCCGAGCTCGCCACTCAACAATAAGACAACTCATTCAAGTTCGATTGTTAGATTCCGATACCTTAAGCATACAGAAGTTATTTTGCTCAAAGGTGTCTCATGGATATTTCAACAATCATCGGTCTGTTACTAGCGACGGTTTCCGTCGTGGGCTCCATTTTATACGGCTCACCACTTTCCATCTTCATCGATATTCCTTCGGTGGCGGTTGTTGGCGGCGGAGTGATAGCAACAACACTGATCAAGTGGCCGATGGAGCAATTGAAAGCACTCGTTCCGATTTACATGAAATCAATTTTCACAACTCCGACTGATCCGAAAGCGATGATTGAAGAAATTCAGAAACTCGCTGAGACGGCCCGTCGTGAATCAGTGTTCGCACTTGAGAAAGTTCCTGTTAACGACAAGTTCCTGAAGAAAGCAGTCACTCTCGCTGCTGATAACCGTCCACCTGAAGTGATTACTTCTATTCTTTCGCTCGAGATTGCAGCGATGGAAGAGCGTCACATGAAAGGTGTGGATATTCTCGAAGGGATGGGCGCAGATGGTCCGGCCTTCGGTATGATCGGAACTCTGATCGGTCTCGTGCAGATGCTTCAGTCGATGTCGGATCCTTCATCGATTGGTCCAGCGATGGCAGTTGCCCTCCTCACAACATTTTATGGATCGTGTCTTGCCAACATTTTTACGATTCCGGTTGCGATGAAACTCAAAGTTCGCTCGAAACAGGAATCAACCAAGATGAATATTATCATCGCTGGTGTTCTCGGGATCGTCGCAGGTGAAAACCCGCGTGTGATTCGAGAAAAACTGGATTCATTCCTTTCTCCGAAAGATCGTCTCATTGAAGATAAGAAGGAGTAGGTATGGCAGACGCTCCTAAGTGTCCTCCTTGTAAGCCAGGTGCTCCCGGTTGGCTGGCAACATTCTCGGATCTTTGTACACTTCTACTCACGTTCTTTATTCTTCTTCTTTCGTTCGCCAAGACTGAGACAGCGAAATATGAAGCGGCCATCGGTTCACTCCGGAATGCTTTCGGTGGTAACGTTCTCAAGGCCGGTGATGTGATGAGGGCCGGAAAATCCCCGAGCGATGCTCCGACGATGATTGATTCAGAAAATCCAGCGAAGCCATTTCCGATAGAGTTTCTGACGGCAGAAGGTCTTCTTGATAAACATGAAATTAACCGCGAATCCGACACGCAACTCAATCAGCTGAAGAAAATGCTGCGTGAAAATGATCTTGCTGAGTCTGTAAACGTCTACGAATTGCCTGAGTCGATCATTGTCCGCATGAAGGACAGAATCCAGTTCCGTAAGGGAAGTGTGGGCATTGATGAAATCAATGTTCAGGTTTTTGATCGTCTGGTTAAAATGCTCCGGGAAAATCCCTGGAACATCATGGTCGAAGGTCACTCTGAGGCTGGCGAAGTTTTTGATAAAGATAAGAAAGTCGATGCTTATGAACTCTCTTCCCGCCGGGCGCTGGAAGTTTCCAAGGCCCTCATTCAGAGAGGAGTCGCGGCTGGCAGGATCACAACAATGTTCTATGGTGATTCCCGTCCGCAGGAAAAAATCAACGGCAATATCTCTGACCGCAGAGTAGAATTCGTCCTGAAGAGGAACGATCTCCGCACTGAAGGCCGGAAGGTTGAAGGCCAGTAGTGGATCTGATTGAAGTCAGCTGGCTTCGTGATGAGGAAACTCTCAAGGAAGCACTTCAGGGAAGTATTCACTGCTCCGGTCAGCAACTGAAAAAATATTTTTCTTCCAAGCAGCTTCAACGTCCCGTGAAATCTGGTGATGAGTTGAGGCTTCCGCTGAATCTTGTGAATCACCTCCAGATCAATCCGGAATTTAAAGGTGCTCGGCCTTCTGTGCTTGCCGAGGATTCTCTGTACATCGCTCTTCACAAGCCTCCAGGGATTCACTGTCATCCGCTTGATTACAGCGACAAGGATAC
>JAYVHR010000243.1:0-4240 GCA_043771075.1 Bacteriovoracaceae bacterium | reverse complement strand
CTAATCATAGAGACAGAATTTATTCACGACAGGATTTCCGCTTTGATCTGTGGAAATCGAAGTCATCTGTGTTGTGTCCAAGCAATCATCACTTTTACCCGGGAAAACTAAGACAAAACGCTTCTCATCTTTGGAAGCGAATATCGCAGGAAGTTTTGATTTCAATGATTCATGTTCAAGCAGCGGCTTCATTTCATCCAGAGTCCCCTGGAAAACGTGCTTTCTCAGAATCTCAATTTCCACCCAGCGCACTTCTTTGGCCCATGAAGGAACCTGAGTTTTAATCTGCGCCGGAAGCATTGAGACGGCCTTCGTCACATAATTTATCGAGTTCACCTTTTTCTCATCCTGAGTAAAGATCGGTTTCACGTAACGGGTGGTGGAAAAATGCTGGGAGAAAACATCTCCGCGGTTTTCGACAATCGTGTGGCAGGCATAGCAGGCATCCTGGGTGATCTTTGGATCTTCGTTGAAGGATTTCCCTTCGGGATCAAACAAAGCGTATCCCCAGCCGTTCGTGGTCGCATAAGACTTGCGATTTTTTACCATGATCTGATAACGACGGATTCCCTTCGGAACAACTGAACTGATGAACTGAGGATCCACTCCTGTATGAATTCCCGTCTTGGCGAAAACAGAGCCATCGGGATAATCCGTCTTCCCTTCCTTCAGTGCTTTCATCGCAATCGGATTGGCGTAGGTGATACGCATTTCCCCGGTATCCTTGCGGAAGCGGATGGTTACGAGTTCCCATTTTTCAGGAAAGTTTTTGAATGTCTTCCACGCGATGCCATTCATTTCGTCTTTGCCAGAGTAATCAGACACCGCAAAGGCCTGCCCTACGAGAAGGATGAGACAAAGAAATTTTTTCATTGGGTACAGTATATTACGGACCAGGGCAGTTAAAGAAGGACAGAATAACCTATGAAATGAGTCCGATAAAAAACTGGAATATCATCCAGCTGATGAACCCGACCGCAAACAATGTCAGGAGGATGAGGAAGATGATGAGTAAAAGAACTACCCGTGAAGTGACAGATGTCTTTTCTGGGTTTGCCAGCTGGGCCTCAAGAATACGCACGTTCCGGTTATTGGACTGAAACCAGAAGTCAAAAATACTCCCTAAAATGGGAATCATGTCGATCAGGTTTTCGAAAAGTATGTTCATTCCCATTCTTACGAGTGTGGCAGGTGTAGCTCCTAACTGAGCGGCACTGACGAGAATGGAAAACGAAACCAGGGTGGTGATAATATCCCCCAGGAATGGCACAAATCCCAGAATACCATCCAGACCAAAACGGATACCAAACGGACCTTCAAACTTTGAGTCCATTAACTGGCCCAAAATTCTGACACGTTGGAGACTCTTCTGATCTTTTTCTTTCGACATTCTTCTATCATACAACAGAATTTTTTTGGTACCTCATTTGCTTCTCTCACTGTAGTCATAGGACCAGAATGGTCTATGAAAAGGAGCATTTATGAAACCAGTGAAGTCAATTGTTCTGTTAGCGGCAGGAGCGCTTGCCCTCAGTGCGTGTGACATGAAGAAGAAGGACAATCAAACAACGGCCACGGGTACTCAGGAAACCACGATGGGGGCCGGAACAACAGCGACCGACACGACGACAACAACAGTTGCACCAGTGGGTGGAGCGGCGGTTGGCGGTGCTCACAACAATTCTACTGAAGCAGGTTCAGGAGCAGTGAGCGATGAAGCTATCCGCGAGGATAATCTGGATGACGATTCCATGAACAATGAAGTGGAAGAACAGGAAGCCTATCCTGATACCGTCAGACAGGGTACCGGGGCCGGTGATAACTATGAGTACGTTGATGAAACTAGCTCTGAACCGGATGATGTCAGAGGTGGCAGAGATGCCCGTATGGTTCCAAAGAATAATGAAATCGATAATTCTTCTTCCGAACCGGACATTGAGCGTCAGTAATTGAACTTAAAAGCAGGGCATTGTCCCTGCTTTTTTTAATTTCCGGGGCCTGAAGGTTATCAAGAACTGACAGGGTCAGTTCCATGGCGAGAGCAATCGTCTCCCCGACTTTCTCAACTTCTGCGAGATCGGGATTAATTTCCACCAGATCCATCGAACAAAGTCTTCCTGTTTGCCCAAGGAGTGAACCCAGCTTCAGAATTTCACTTCTACGGGGTCCATCCTTCACTCTTGTTCCGGTCGCCTCCACATCCGCCTCGTCAAAAACATCAACATCAAAAGAAAGATGAATTTTGCACTTTTGTTCCGGATCCGCGATTTTCAAAGCATGCTTCAGCAATAATTCCGTCCCGTAATCATTAATATCAGCAGACGAGTAATACTGAATCCCCGCATCTTCAATGATTGTTCTTTCTTCGGGATCAAGATCGCGCGGACCCATATAGATAAGTCTGTTGGCAGGAAGTCTTTTCCTGAGCCATGCGAAGTCTTCTCTTCCCTGGCAACCATTCATAAGAAACGAAAGTGGCATGCCATGAAAATTTCCACTGCTAGAACTCATTGGAGTATTGATATCGCCGTGTGCATCTACCCAGACCACTACCAGGTCAGGATGATGGTGGAGCATACCGTGAATGGTTCCGAGGGCGAGACCATGATCTCCCCCGACATTCAGAAGAAAAGAATCTTTCAGGTTTTCTCCCGAGATAACTTCCGAGATCAGAGCGTTTCCGAGACCGCAATGCCGTTCATTTTTAATAATTCCGGAAGTGCGATCACCGCAGAGTGAGAAATCGAGACTTCCGAGGTCGATAATTTCCCGCGCCCTCTTCTGCAGTTCACTGAGGAGAATTTCCGGAGCATTCTCAACTCCGCCCATAGGCTGGCCCGCCGAAAAAGGAATGCCTAAAAATTTAATGCTTTTCATATGCTTTCCGTATTTTTTCATAGGCTTCATCTTTAAGCTGAAAATAATCTCTCCCGGCCGGTTGAATTTCCTCAAGTGATTCCAGACTGACAGAGATATTTCTGAGGCTTGCGATTTCCATGAAGTGAGAGAGAAAATTCATATCGCCATACCAGGGAACGGCATTATGACTTTCCCCATGATATTTCAGCACCAGTGGTTTAATTTTCATATTCTGCTCTGTTGCTAACCGAAAGAAGTGAGCTTTGAAAGGAAGCACACATCTACCGTCTGAACTTGTCCCTTCTGGGAACAGGAAAATACAAAATCCCTGATCCAGGCGCATTTTCATCGCCCTTAATTCTTCGTAAATATTTTCCGGAGTCCGGAGATGCTTTCTCCTTTCAACAAAAAAACATCCCGCGAGCTTTGTAATTTGTCCCAGGAAAGGAGTATTCCTGATCTCGCGGGATGTAATGAAAAGCGAAGGATAAAAAGCGAAGAGAACAAGAACATCTATATAAGACATGTGATTGCAGATAATGAGCTGACCATTAAGTTCCGGTACCTTCTCTTTCGGAAAGATTTCAATACCCAGATACATCAGCGTGATTTTTGCGTGAAAGGCGTTACTTCTCAGGATGATCTTCAGTCTTTTATCTGAGTTCCAGATGAAGATGTATAAAAGTGAATGGATAATAAGAAATGCTATGGCATGAATAATAAAAACAGAAACTTTTATCACCGACCTGAAAGACAGGCGTCGCACTTTGAAGTCAATCGTCTCAGGTGCGAAGCCTTCCCTCAAGCAAACCTCCGCTCAAATGAGGCCGGAAGTCTGGTAAAATCAAGGACTGTAAATAAATCGAGGCAATCCATCTCCCCGTCATAAGCTAATTCAATGCTCATCTTTGCACCCGCCAGAAGATACATATTCATGAGCGATGGCATGGAGCGGAAGTCAGAAGAAACAATCTGTGGCAATTTCAGCTGAGGATAAGAAGAAAGTTGAAACGGTTTCCGGACCCTGACGTGGTAATCTGAGAGAACCGCATTCCGCTTTTTTAATTGCTCTATGACAAACGGGAGTGCTTCAAAATCCCTGCGCGACAGACTTGAACACCCAAACATATAGCGGGTATCACTTTTCGAAGCGTACTGGCAGAGTCCTTTCCACAGCAGGCTGATCACGGCACCAGTACGGTATTCACGGTGAACACAGGCCCGACCCAGTTCAAGTTTATTGCCACGGATATTGTGAAATTCTTTGAGATCGAATTCCCCTTCACTGTAAAAATTCTTTTTTTCTCCTTCGGCCTGAAAAAGAAGACGGTAGGTCGCAACGATGCTTCCGGAAGACTTATCTTTGACCACCAGGTGGTCA
>JAYVHR010000242.1:0-2614 GCA_043771075.1 Bacteriovoracaceae bacterium | reverse complement strand
CTTGTGGTGGTGTCGGCGGAAAAGCCCGCTTTTAAACGCGGATTGGTTGATCGTTATCTCGTGCGATCAGAATACTGGGATGTTCCTGCGTACGTAATTTTTAACAAGATGGATATCTACGACGAATCGGAATTCGATATTGTTCTTGAAGCCGAGCGCCTCAAGTGGCTGAACGCTGAATTCTTTGAAGTTTCTGCTGAACAAAAAGACTACAAGCCGCGATTCCTTGAAAAAGGCATAACAGAGTTAAAGGAAATGCTCCGGGGAAAAACCGCCGTGACTCTCGGGCACTCAGGCGTGGGAAAAAGTCATCTCATCACGACTCTCTCCGATGGAAAAGCAACTTTACTCACCGGTGAATTAGGAAGAGCGAACAAAGGGTCGCACACGACAACGTGGGCGGAACTTATTGATGCCGAATTTTTCACACTGATTGATTCACCCGGTGTGCGAAGTATGTCGCTGTCTGATCTCACTCAGGAAGAATTACTCCACTCTTTCACCGATATTAATGAGTGGGCATCGAAGTGCCAGTTTTCGTCCAACTGCAAGCACGAAGAAAACAGCAAGGGTTGTTTCTTTCAGAAGCTGGATGATTCGAAACGTGAGGATCTTCTCATCCTCACCCGCCTTGATTCCTATAAGCGTATTCTCTCCGAAGTTGAATTGATTCCGGACTGGCAGAAAGGGAATTCTTGAGATTCCTTCCGCGGGAGACATAACCATCCGGGCATCGCTTATGCCATCATTCTCCATTTTTTTCTAACGGTGTTGATTGAAGGGGGATTCAGTCGATTATTCCGCTGGGACCTGAGAAGTAAACTTATTTGGCGCGCACATTTATACTCTTATCTTCTGGTTACGGCGTGGGTCACACTTCCCAAATTGATTTTCGAATTCCTGTAAAGCCGACCGGCAAATCCCAGAAGAAAAAGCAGTCCGGCGATCAAGGCGAGCATCAGAAAAAACATGATGGCACTCAAGGTGTCTTGGTTCCTGATTCCCAACTTCTTCGCAATAAAGTCCTGCGTCTTGATAGCGACGAAGGCAAAGATCGCTTTGAAGACAGAGATGATGAACTGGGCCAGAAGGATCGGCGAAAGAATGATGAAAGCGAGAATTGCCAGGGCAATTCCCCCGGCGCTTTCCTGAGCTTTTGCTTCCTTAGAATCCGGGTTCAGGAGCTGCCTCAGCAGGTCTTTCAGGCTCGTTTTTTTCATAGGTAAGACCAGTTTAAACGACCACTGGAAAAAAGCATGTAGATTTTACCAGCCAAGCCCACCAAAACGGGTTTTGGCCTCACAATCTCCCCATGTTTAAAATTCTGATTCTCCTCTCATGCCTCATCACTTCATTTTCGTCCTCGGCGCAGACGCTTGAGCCGTTCATCAATTTCCTGCGGTCAACTCCAGCATTCATCAATGGAGAAGTGAAATTTGTGGCCGACTCCGTTCTCTACGAAGAAGGCTGGACCATCGTAAAGATTGTTAAGGGCCAGAATATTGAATTCTCCTTTCAGGAAAACTGGCTTCAGGTTCGTCCGGGCAATGGTTTTTATGTAAAGTATGCGGGTCTTCGCGTTTACATTGATTCTGTGACATGGACTCCGTCAGGAGTTGTGACTGAATCCCGTGTTCCGGCAGATATCACCGGACTCTCCCGTGGTTACACGAGCTCACAAGTCGCTAAGATTATCGAAGAGCTTTTTGGTGAAAAATTGAAACGCGCCAACAGGATTCTCAGCAGTGTCCGTAACCAGCGCACGATCGGAAACGTTTTCGATAAGGCGTTAAACATGGTTCACATCTTCACCTCAGGCGAAGGCCCTGGTGTAAGTCTGCCGAAGTATCGCGGAGAAATCGGACTGAACTTCCTGCCTCCCAAAGAAAAAGCATTCAATCTTTACGGTCTTCGGGTCACCATTAAGGCCAGCGATCATTACCGCAGTGGATTTTCGTTCAGCGGGGACAATAACGGCATTTATCCTAACCGGATTCATTTTACCTCCCGCCTGGGGACTGACATCAATCAGGGGAATGAATGGCGGGCCTTAAAACGTCTCGTGCTGAATGAAGTTACTCTGGATTCAAAAGGTATTGATCTCAGCATGGAACTGGGTGCAACTCAAATTATTAACGGCATCTGCAGCACATGCCGTGGATCATCGAACTTTCCTGCTATCCGCATTCAGGTGGAAAAATATGTCCGGTCCTCTATGATGGAACAAGTTAAGGCTTTGTGGAGTTATCTGCCCGATCTGAATGTATCTGCAAACATCCGCAGTTCGTTTTTACGGAGAGAGAAGTGCCGGGAGAATAATCTTGTCTGTCTTACCCGCACTCGTGGATATGAGCCAGATGCTAAAACATGTGAACGAACATTTCTTGTCTGCATGAAATAAAAAAAGAGAGAATCAGATGACTCTCTCTTATTTGGATTCTTTGTAACGAATATCAGACGAGGTTCAGTTCCCGGGGGAAATTAGAACCGGCCGCCCTTATCCATTGAGTAATTCTATCCAGCTTCTTTCTCATGCTTATCAACTGAAGAAATAGAGCGTTGATTGTGATATGAAGCACAGCTCACCATCAGTCCGAATACAAAAAATAAAGCT
>JAYVHR010000241.1:0-10553 GCA_043771075.1 Bacteriovoracaceae bacterium | reverse complement strand
TGAGTGATCTCTCCGATGTTTTTCAGGAAGTCCGGTCGGGGCTGCCGGTCATTGTGCTTCAGAATAATGGCCTTCCCCTTTTTCCGCGCTGGCATTTCTCAGTTCTCACCGGCATGAAACTCAAAGGCCCGGATGTGATTCTTCATGATGGCTCGGATGAAGAAGAAATTGATGACATGAGATTTTTTGAAAGATCATTTATTCTCGGCGGAAGGAGGGCGTTAGTTGTCTTTCCTCCCGGTAAACTTTCGGCCACGGGAAGTGAGATGGCCCACATTGAATCGGCCGCAATGCTCGAGGGAATTGATAAGAAAAAAGAGGCCCTGACGGCTTATCTCTCGATTCTTACCCGTTGGAGAGGAAATCTTCCCGCCAGAATTGGCGCGGCCAATGTTTTGTATGCGTTTAATGAAAAAGCGGAAGCTTTGAAGCATCTTGAATCAGCAGTCGTTGATCATCCGGAATCAGCCTATGTCTGGCACAATCTCGCGATCATCCGGGGAGAAACCGGCCAGAAGAAAAAAGCAAAACGGAGTGCTATGAAAGCAATGGAACTGGCCACAACTCTCCAGAAAGAAAAATTTCAGGTAAGCCTCAAAGACTGGCTTTAGAGATTGAGGAAAAAGTCTTTCGCTAGCCCTACTTTCTGAAGTCTCGCAACATTCGAAGGAACCGCTCCGCTGAAAGCGAAACCATCATCCTTCATAATCCCGATATCCTGCATGAGAATACGATCGCCTTCCATACCGGCGAGTTCAGTCAACTGCTGAACTACACGCTCGCCATTTTTACTGCGTCTGATCTGGATAATGTAGTCGATGGCCGAACTGACCTGATAACGAAGGGCCTTGAGGGGAAGATCATAGCCCGAGAGAAGAAATAAATTTTCCAGTCGCCCGAGACACTCTCCGGGAGAATTGGCGTGGACTGATGTCATCGAGCCTTCGTGGCCCGTATTCATGGCCTGGAGAAGATCAAAAACTTCTCCGCCTCTCACCTCGCCCACGATAATACGATCGGGACGCATGCGGAGGGTATTTTTCAGAAGATCGCGGATGGCGAGTCCCTGATTCTCACCTTGAGACGGTCTCGCTTCCAGTCGAACGGTATTTACCTGGCTGAATTGGAGTTCTCTGGTGTCTTCAATCGTGATCACTCTTTCCTTGGGATCTAATTCCTGAAGAAGAAGATTGAGGAAAGTTGTCTTACCGACACCTGTTCCACCGGCGACGACAATATTCATCCGGGCCTTGACGAGAATCTTGAGGAACTCCACCCACTCTTCCGAGAGGCCGAAAATTCCCGGAGCATCAGCGAAAGTCTTGATGTTTTTCAGATATCGTCTGATCGTGATGGCGTGGTGGGCGTTGGTATAATCTTTGTGAATGAGATTGATGCGTGAGCCGTCGGCAAGACTTCCGTCAAGAATCGGAGTACCAGGGCCGAAAGTTTTCCGGTTAAGCTGGGCCACATCCTGGCAAAAAGCTTCAATCTCTTCATCACGGAATTTCGTCTCAAGCTTGATGAGTTCACCGTCCTTCTCAACGAAGACATTGTCCGGACGGTTGATGATCACTTCGGTAATCCCTGTCCTCTTGGCAATTTCATCAAGAAAGTCATGAATTTTTGAACGCGACATGGAACTCCTAAATTTTTTCGTAGAGGAAGATTTCCGGCTCGTTGATACTCATGCCGTATGAAATAAAATTATCATGCATGCGTCTCTGATCCGAGTCGTCCATCAAAGCGTAGATCTGATCAAAAGTCTTTTCACTCATCAAGGCATTGGCGAGCATCTTGTCACCGATCGATTCATTAAAATGATGGATCATCAGAATGACCCAATCAATTCTTTCCGCCCGGGCCGGAGAAATTCGGAGAAGCGAAACAATGAGCTCAATCGGAAGCTGATACTCGAGAAATTTGTTCTTTTCGAGTTCCTGCGTTCTGATCTGGGCGAGCTTCATGTAGAACCCGAGAAGAAACGCGCGGGAGTGTCCGCTGACACTCATCTCACTGAAAGTATTCTCAAAACGCTGGATGTCTTCCACCAATCCCATGTCTGTTTTGGCAGGAAAATTTCCATGAATAGCTTTGTAGATATAGAGACTGGCAAAGCGGTCACGGAAATTGGCCCAACCGAGAGCGACCATTGTTTTCTCGAGACCGCGACCGTCGTTGAATTCCTTGAAAGCAACATCCAGGACTTCATAAAGTCCCCGGTTACTTTTTAGTATTTCAAATACCGGCCCCGCGCTGTTGGCGTTCTGATTGCTCTTCAGGAGTTGAACCAACTCTTTCGGAAGAACGACGTGCGGAAAATGTAGTTTCTTCATAGCTGACCAGTTTGATCTGTTCTCTTCACTAAACACTTGAGAATATTTAACCATGGCGTGCCTTCTGACCCAAGCGGTTCTTGCACCTTTCGGCCTTTTCTTATTAAATAAAGTATGAGTTTACCCGTCTATCAGGTCATTCAGGTGAAGAGTTCCTCTCTGGAGGACTTAAGTGAGATTCTTAAGAAGGATATGAACCTCCGCCATCCGGTGGTGCTGAACCTTCTGGAACTCAATCTTGATGCTCAGCGGGAGTTCATCGGGCTGATTGAAAACTTTTTTGTCTCAGAGAATATCTCCTTCAAGTTTCCCTATTCCGTTTATCTCGTATCAGTTCATGAAGCGAGTATCTCACTCATGCCGGTAGTCCCCGCGATGAACAAGCTTCCGAAGTTCTTCCAGCAGAAAGAAGGAAGAATGAATGTGAAAGAGAGTCATCTGGCCGGGCGAAATAAAATGCTTCAGCAGGAAGTTGCGAATGCAGACTCCACACTCCATCAGAGTGAAGTCCGCTCCTATGCACTTTTTCATCGCCGTATCTTTGAACTCGAAAAAGAAAGAGATTTCTGCCTGAATCTTATGAATACTCTGACCAAGGCAAAAAAGAATGGATAAGAAAAAGCCCAAACTTCCCGAAGACCTGAAAGGCTTTGAGGAATTCCTTGAAGGCCAGCCATCTGATTCGCACTTTCTTCCCCGTGGTGTGGGTGGAGGGACGAAGAAGGACATATCCTTCGAGCATTTCACCTTTCTTACTAACGACGGGGAAAGACTTCAGAACCTGAAGCTTCTCCTTTCTTCGAAAATTCCCTTCTCACGCAGGTTCGAGCAGGGAAAAAAGCTGATGGATGAAGAGATGGAAGAAGTCCGGCATCTTCGCTCGGAGTTGTTTGATCTGCAAAATGAGAAAGACTCCCCTTACAGGAAGTCTCTCAGAGAAATTTTCGGTACTTTTTTCGGATCGCAATCTTAGTTACGGGTGAGATTCAGAAGAATCGGTCCACCCACATGCTTAAATTCTTCTTCAGACATGTTATCGATCTCATAACTATTCAGTTGCTCCACCATGATCTGGTAAAGATACTTTTCAAAACGCGGAATCGTCGTGAGACCAAACTTCGTGATAAACTCTCCCACTTTGGTCCTGAGGATAGGATCCTCTTCGCCTTTGATGAGATATTCCTCTCCGTTCTTGTGGAAAAACGAATGATAGAATGACGTGAGTTCGGCCACTGTCACTCCCATCTTCCCACGGACGTTGTCTTCATAATGTCCGCCAACATGATTGATGAAACTTGAGATCATGATCGCTTCAAAATCAATATTTTCCACTTCATAGTTCAGATAGAACTGATCATTCAGGACACCATCTGATTTCAATTGATCAAGAGTCCTGAAAAAAGTTTCAATGAATGGGAGAGACACCGTGAATGTTTCCACCGCTTCCGACCAGAGACGGTAAGTCGCGAGATCGCAAATCTCAAGTGCCTTGGAACTACCGTCAAACTTATATTTCGCCTGATCATCGAATGAATTTTCTACGAATGAGTTCCAGTACATTCCCAGGAAGAATGAAAGATCATCGCTGTCAAAATTAGTAGCAGCGAGTGCCTTCTTCATCTGACGTTTCTGGATCTGAATCAGACTATGTCCGATCTTGTGGAGGTCAGTGAAATCGAAAACAGAAAAAATATCCTTCTTCGTTTTTTCACGGGCATATTCAAATCCCAGCTCAAGACGTTGACGGGTTTCACTTCCCACTTTCCCCATGGTGAGTGAACCATTCTTGAGAGCATTCTCAACAGTCATGCGCGCATTCACCAGGCGGATAAAATTAAACTGGAG
Organism: Bacteriovoracaceae bacterium; assembly: GCA_043771075.1. Taxonomy (GTDB): domain Bacteria; phylum Bdellovibrionota; class Bacteriovoracia; order Bacteriovoracales; family Bacteriovoracaceae; genus Peredibacter. Next base: position 6,372 of record JAYVHR010000241.1, on the reverse strand, counting down.
GAAATGTGAGCGCTTATCATCCGTGAGGCCCTTCAGGGCATCGCGGATCGAATCCATTCCGGACTGATAGGGAGTGAGCATCGAAGAATGCAGTCCCTGATTCGTGGAAACAGGATCAAGACTGCCCGTCTTTCCTTCTTTCTTAGCGATGAAATCATCCACCTGATTTATCTGGCTGAAATACGCATCAAAGTTCAGTGCCTCATAATAATCCACGAAACCGTAGTCACGAAGGCGGCCGACTTTATCCTGATAGATAGATTCTTCCATGATCTGATAGGAATCCACCACCATCTTGAAAAGAAACGAATACGCATGCTCAACACCCATATCAGAATAGAGTCTTCTGATGAGCTCTTTTAATTCCTGAACGAGAGTGAAGTCTTCCGGATATTCAACGATGAGCTGCATGTCTTCGGTGAGGAAATAATTGTTACCATCGGGATACATCGGATCATCCACGTCGAAGGTTGCGACGGTGAACTGATTCATGAGAGTCAGAAGAAAATCCTCCGACTTAACATACTCGAGAACGATATCATCATCTTTGCAGCGGGAATAAATCTCGAGCCAATGGACCGCTTCGCCCCCATCAAGCACATCTTTGTTCCAGAGATCAATATCCCGCAGTGCCTGGCGCTGATCGGGAGAAAGTTTCGGGAGAATCGCAGCGATCTGGTCTGTCGAAGTATTCTGGAGGGAAACATACAGAGGTTGAATCGGAATCATCGAAAGATCTTCTCCACGATCGACGAGTTTCTCGATATCTTCAAATTTTTTATAGGCCTCGCATTCATAGAGAAGCTGGGAGAGTAGGTCTGTTTTAAGCTGGGAGTCTGTCATAGTGCGCGGAGCTTACCTCTCTTCCGGCCGGTTTGACCAGAAAAGATACTACGCAGCATGCCTCTCAGATGGTAACATTTCTTATGCCTAATACGACTCCCATCACTCTGACGTCTGTCCCCTCTCTCGCTCAGCTGAAAAACGGGTATCCAGGGCTAAAAGCACTGTTTTTCGACATGGATGGGACCCTCCTCGACACCGAAAAATATCATACCCAGGCCTTCCTCAAAATCGGTAAGGACTACGGGATTATTCCTCCGCATTCCCCGGAAGTGATTCATGGGATGCTGGTCGGCCGCGCGGATCATCTGGTTTTTGAAGTCGTAAAACACTGGCCGGGATTTCCGAAAGATTGGACTGCTAAGAACTTTGTCGAAGAAAAGAACAAAAATCTCCTTTCGCTGGTGAGAAATATTCCGCGTGAGGATTTCCTTCCGGAAAGCATAGTCAGTTTATTGAAAGCGGCCCACGGAGATGGCCTGACTCTGGCCCTCGTCACTTCCAGTGAAAAGGTCGTGACAGAAGAGCTTCTTCAAACAGGAAACGTGCGAACATATTTTTCTCATGTCATCACAAGAGATGATTGCCCCAAACACAAACCTGACCCATGGCCGTATATTCATACTCTGAGTCTTACGAAGCTTGAGCATCATGAAGTGATTATCTTTGAGGATTCTGATGTGGGAATGACCGCGGCCATCGGTTCAGGAGCACATGTCCTGAGAGCTGACTGGCACCCTAAGGCTTAAGCACCACAATCTGCCATTGTCTTCCGGTTGAATCATTATTCACCAGCTGAATGAGTTCCGGTTTAGGCTTGAAGCTTCCATCAATTTCATTTGAAACGTAAAATCTTTCTCCGACAATGGAAATAATATTCCACAGACCCTGATGCTCTTCCATGTCGATCATGAATTTTAAAAAGAGAAGCGGCACCGGCCCCTCGGAAGTTCCGAGCTTGTCGTAAGTCATCATCTCAACCAATGCTTCCCGCTTCATAAAAGTCTTCAGGCGCTTGGAGAGATTGTTCATCATATTGAGACTGAAGACGTAATCGTATTTTAGTTTCACCATGTCGACTTCAACCCGCGTAAGATTTCCCTGCGCGCGAAGTTCCGCCGCCTGAAGGAAGGCACTCTTCTGCGGGGTACGGATCTCCACAATTGAGGGCTTCTCTTCCACGTTTGGAGCAACTTCCACTTTCGGAGCTTCCACCACTTTGACCGGCTCTTCTTTTTTCGTCACAGGAGTTTTGACCGGCTCAGCTTTTGTCACGACGAGAGGTTGCTGTTCCACATAAAGATCAGTCAGGCCTTTTTCTTCAAACTCTTTCCCGGCACCAAAGAAAAAAACCCGGCCCTGAAGGAAGCGTTCTTTGTGAACTGCTTTGAGCATGCTGTTGAGCGGGGGAAAAAGATTCTTAATTCCGGGATATAGAACCTCCCGGTGAGACATGACTTCGCTGAAGCGGCGAAGACATCCCATCGCCTCTCCATTTTTATTGTAGGTATTGATGATATTGGACTGACCCAGAAGAGAATAGGCATCACGCTGGTCAGACAGACCCATGATTTCGTCTTCTTCGCTGCAAATGAGATCCATGATTTTTTTATTCTCGTCGCAGGCCTTGATGAAAGCACTCTCGAGGTTTTCCTCGCCGCAGGCAGTGCCACACGCATCTTTTACGCGATACTGTGAATACCATTCAAACTCTCCCTTCCTGAAACCCGTCATCCAGGTTTTTCGGTCAAGAGTGTCCGGCAATTTATCAGTGTAGCGGGGCTTAAAGCGCAGAAGCCGATCGACAAATTTTTTCATTTCCACGGAGCGCGGACGGCAGGTCCTCGCCCAATCCTCAATGTTAAAACCACAGGCCTTCTTGAGACGTAGTTTTTCGGCCATGAGGTTCAGATGCCACTGGCCTTCGAGAAGATAGCTGAGAGTGATCAGACGGTAGGAATAGCGGATTTCATCAAAGTGCTCACCCAGATCTTCATTGGAACAAAGAGCTCCACCGGGAAGTTCCGATCTCAGAAAATAGGAATAATCTTTTTCGTCACGGAAGATGTAGGTCTGGAAATATTCAGAGAGAAACTTTTCATCCGCAAACTGCATGCGTCCGAGATAAGGATCCTGGAAAACGAGCGGCTGCCAGCGCTCGGAGTATCCGGGTAATGCTTTCTCTCCGAGGTAACCCTCGGTGTGGAAGCGGTCCGCTTTTCCCCATGCCGTGAAAGACAGGGAGACCAGCGCTATGGAGAAAACCAAAAAAGTGTGAACCATGGAATATAAGTAATTATAAGGAGTGCGAGGAGCATTAAAAAGAGAAAAGGGATACTCACGCGATAAAGCTCAAGAACCGGCCGGTTAAACCGGAAAGAACTGATGAAAAGATTAATCCCGACCGGCGGAGTGATGTATCCGATCTCCAGATTGGTGAGAAACACTATCGCGAGATGAAGTGGATTCACGCCAAACTGCTCAGCTATCGGAAGAATCAGCGGAACCACCACAATAATGGCACTGAAAATGTCCATCAGACATCCGACAATCAGAAGGAAAATATTAAGAACAAGGAGGAAGACCCACTTATTCGTAATGAAAGTTCTCATCGCCGCGAGAATCTTCATGGGAATTTCTTCATCCACCAGGTAATTCGTGAGGCCCAAAGCACAACAAAGAATCAGAAGAATTGCCCCTACCAGAGTTAAGCTGTCGATAATCACGCGCGGAAGATCTTTGGTCGGTGAAATATCCTTTGTCACAAAGCAATTGATCATCAGGACGTAAAACGCCGACAAGGCCGAAGCCTCCGTGGCCGTAACGAATCCGCCGTAAATCCCTCCGAGGACAAAAACCGGAAGGGGAAGTTCATATCGGGCATCCCAGAGAGCAGGAGCAAGATTCGCCCATAAAAATTTCTTTCTCGTTTCTCCGGATTTTTTCGCCTTAATAACAGAATAAGTCCCGAGGATAATCATGAGAATAATTCCCGGCACGAGTCCCGCCAGGAAAAGATCATCGATATCTACTTTTGCGATAATGCCGTAAAGAATGATTGGTAAACTCGGTGGAAACAAAAGTCCAAGGGATCCACAGGTTGTAATAAGTCCCAGCGAGAATTTCTCTGAGTAACCTTCTTCAATGAGAATGGGATAAAGCAGTCCACCGAGAGCGATGATGGTTACACCACTGGCACCTGTGAAAGCGGTGAAAAATGCACAGACAAAAAGACAGACAATTGCCACTCCACCCGGAAGCCATCCGAGCAGGGCCTGCGAAAGCCGAAGAAGTCTTACCGGTGCTTTGGATTCAGCGAGGATGTATCCAGCGAAGGTGAAAAGCGGAATGGTGAGAATGGTCGGGGCCGAAGAGAGACGATAAATTTCCACAGCAACGGCGGAAATTTCAATCCCCGAAAAATAGAATGCACTGAGAGCGAATGCCGCCATGACAGCAAATATCGGTGCGCCAAAAAGCGCCATCACAAAAATTATACTATACGTGATGAGTGGCACGCTGCTCTCCGTTAATTCCGAGGATCAGTTGATTAATGAATCTGAGCATGATGAGACCAACACCGAAAGGGATGATTGCTACGAGATAAGAAGAGTGAATATGCAGGAATGCCGGGGCTCCGAATTCTTTTTCCGATAAGTAGAAATCATAGGATGACTTAAGAAGTGCCATCGTCGTGAGACAGCAGAAGAGTGTGATGATATTCCGGTGAAGCCAGTGAATAAATTTTGAAGAAGACATTTCCACGAGCTTGGTCGCGAGATCAACTTTGATATGCACATTCTTGCTCGTAGCAAGTGAGCCGCCGAGGAATGCCGAAAGAAAAACCAGATGACGAACCAGGGGCTCAAGCCACATGAAACTTTTCCCGCCCCAGCGGAAGAATATCGCCATCACGGCGAGAGTGAGAATTGTCAGCAGGCAGCTGATAAGTCCCCAGCGGCTGAGCTTCTCCAGAATATCGTCAAAAATTCTGATGATCCTCACTTCTTAACCTCTTTATCGAGTTCCTGGATAATCGCAGCGGGTATCACACCGCCTGAGATAACTTTCTGAACAACAGTCGCGCGAAGTGCGGTGGCTTTCTTCAGATCTTCCTGTGGAAAAGTGACAAACTCAATGCCTGCTTTTTTCATCTGCGCGCGGGCCTCTTCGTTTTCAAGAAGAGATTTAGCATTGGCCTCTTGTATATACTTCGCTGAAATACCCTGAATCAATTTCTGATGGGCCGGTGAAATCTTAGACCAGACTTTGTCAGACAGAAGAAGAGCACCAATGGAAAACGTTGTCGGGAAGTCGACGAGATACTTAATTTTGGTATGCCACTGGAGAGCGAGAATCCCCAAAGGTGGAGCATAAGCAGCGTTAATAATTCCGGTTGAAAGAGAAGATAGAACATCCGGCAGTGCCAGCGGAACGCTCACGAGTTCAAGACTCTCAATCATGGCACGCGAAAGTTCATCCCCTTCCCACGCCCACGCTTTTACGCCTTTCAGTTCATTCAAATTCGTCACTTTCTTGGTGGAAACGATATACACCATTCCCAGCTCGTAGAAGCCAAGATTCACAAAACCTTTCTGCTTAAAACCTGCATTGAATCGCGGAGTAAGAATTTCCATCACTCTCCCCGCTTTTTTCTGGTCACCAAAGAACGTGAAAGGAATTTCCATCGCACGAACATCCGCTGAAATTTCCGCCAGCGTTTTACCGGTGAAAACTCCGCCATGGAGCTGGCCGATGCGGATTTTTCTCAAAACATCGGGTTCATCTCCGGCAACTCCGCCGTAATAAATTTTAACATTCACTTCACCATTAGTGGCAGTCCCGACTTCCTGGGCGAACTTCTTCACACTGTTTCCCCAGCTCGTTCCTTCCGGAATCAGAGCGGCAAGCTTCAACTGTGTAACAGCAAAGCCATGCTGGGAAATAATAAGCGAGAGAGCGAAGAGAGCAAGTTTCATAACTAATCCTTAAAATATTTTCTTCTTATTCTGTTCAATGATTTCTAATCTTCTCTTTGCGACAGCATTGTAGAGATTAAGATCGCGTGAATTGCGGTATCGGCTTTCATCCGCGAGATTGTCTCGCTTCTTACTTCCCCACTCTGCGAGTTCAGTCTTCATGAAGCCAGCAAGCTTTTCATACTCATCACTATCCATCGCCGGAAGGTGAATGTACTGAATCATGTTGAGCGGGATGAGGAGATGGTGCGGATACTTTTTCATCGCGGACGTATAAAGCGATCTCGCCTTTTCCGGATTTCCTCCGAGCATGCGCGGACGGCTCGCTTCGTACTGGGCCATAAAAATATCGCAGATCCCGTTTTCGATCTCAGGCTTTTTCGAGCACACATAATCAAATATCATTTTCACCCGGGGAATCTGGGAAACGAGTGCCACATTATCTTTCTGAAGATTAATCAGCGACCCCCACGACTGGGCCATGTACACCATGGCGATGAGGTCATCATCATTGGTTTCTTTCTTCAGTTTTTCCCGGAGCTTTTCCTCC
>JAYVHR010000240.1:0-2155 GCA_043771075.1 Bacteriovoracaceae bacterium | reverse complement strand
TATGCTTACTTTGAACTCTGATGGATGGTCGCTCCTGAAAGGAGCGTGTCTCGCTGAACACGAGTTATTGAATCTGGCCCAGTCATTCGGCTCCCTTCTTCATTGGGACTTTGGCCCAGTGATGACCATGCAGTACCAAAAAGATGCCGCCAATTATCTTTTTTCTGACGAGGCCGTGCCTTTCCACTGGGACGGCGCTTTTTATAAAGAACCGCGCCTTCTTCTTTTCCATTGCCTGGAAAGCGAAGGATCCGGCGGCGAAACGACTTTCGTTGATACGACCAGTCTCTGGAACAGTCTTTCCGCCAAAGAACAGAATGAGTGTCTGAATGTCACTTTAACATATTCGACTGAAAAGAAAGCGCATTATGGCGGAACGATCACTGTCCCTCTCGTGCAGAAACATCCTGTGACGGGCGAAACGATTCTACGTCTCGCCGAAAAAGTGGAAACGGAAAAGAATCCTGTCACTTTAAATGTGGAAGGCGCATCAGATGATTTTTACGAGCGGATGACTAAGAAACTCTATGACAACATGATCACCCATTCATGGGAGAAAGGTGATCTCCTGATTGTTGATAATTTCCGCTACCTTCATGGAAGAAAGCGGCTTGCGGGTAACATGACGAGAAGTTTTAAACGCATTCAGATCCTTGGAGAAAATTTATGAATACATCTTTCCTTGATTTTAAACGTACGAGTAACCCAAAAACTTTCCATGATGATTTCTCTCACTATGTGAAATCATTCGGTGATGTTTATTTCTGGGAACAAGGTGGATTTCACGTCGTGACTAATGCTGAAGCAGCAAAACTTGTTCTCACGAGTCCGGATTTCAGTGCCGATCGGGGGGCCTTCTTTATTTCACGTATGCCGAGCATGGATCTGCGGCTCATCGGGGACTTTTTTGGTGTGGTTAAAAAAATGATGGTGATGAGTGATGATGAAGACCATAACAAGAGAAGGAAAATTGCGGCCCAGGGTTTTGAAGATCATATCCTTGAACGGTTCACCGTCACTGTCCAGAAAACGGTGAAGGCCCTCGTGACTGAAGTCAAAGACATGAAGGATATTGAGTTCGTAGAAAAACTTGCCAAAAAACTTCCATCCACTGTGCTGGCGGATCTCTTCAGTATTCCGGAATCAGACCGGGAAGATTTCTTCCGTTCCGCGAATATCATGACCGGATTTTTCGGGGGAGCTTCCCAGTACCGGAATGAAGACGGCATCGAAGTGAATTCAGCAGCACTTAATCTTAAAAATTATTTCGGGAAACTCATCGTGGAGAGGAAAGCCAATCCCGGCCAGGATTATGTTTCCATTCTTTTGCGCGCTCAACCCATGTCAGGTCTTACCGATGATGAACTCATTTCTCAGCTCATCATGATGCTGGTAGCGGGTCAGGTGACAACGACCGATCAGATTAATAACATCATGTTCTTTCTGGCGACCAAACCGGAGCTTCAGGAAAAACTCCGCTCGAATCATGAACTGATCGCGAATGCTCTGGAGGAACTGAAGCGCGTGGATCCGGCAGTCACATTTATTTTCCGGGTGGCCCGTGCTGACACAAATATCATGAATCATCCGGTGAAGACTGGGGACGTGGTTTTCATTTCTACTCATTGTATTAACCGTGATCTTCCGGAGTCTGAACTTCCGCATGAAATTATTCCGGAACGTCGTGCTCAACATTTTGCCTACGGACATGGCCCGCATTACTGTTTAGGGGCAAAGCTTGGAAGACTGGAAATTCGTCTTCTCTTTGAGGAAATCCTGAGGTCCGTACCCACCTTCCGTCTCGATGAGACAAAAGTTGCGCAAAGAGACCACTATTCACTCTCATTCTCCGGGTGGGAACAGCTTCCTTTGACGACCCGATAAGAGTCTGAGACCATCATCCCATCTTTAATTTTCTCGTCAAAGGAATGATGATGGAAACTCGTAACACTTATCGTGATAATCAATTGGGTCCTACGGCCCAATTTGCTGTCAGCCAGTACATGTCCAAAGTTTACATGTGGATGACCCTGGGAATTCTCCTGACCGGCTTCGTCGCTTTCTCTGTCGCAAATTCTCCTGACGTCATGTACGCGATTGTCAGTAACAAAATTCTTTTTTACGGAATGATGATTGCTGAGTTTGGTCTCGTGAT